>CAZAET010000113.1:1933-3705 GCA_964484215.1 uncultured Candidatus Planktophila sp.
ACCCACCGCATCGCATACGCCGCAGCTATCGGAACGATGGATCCGCAGAAAGTCTTGGCACTTACCTTCACAGCTAAAGCTGCTGGTGAAATGCGAGCTCGCCTTCGTTCACTGGGAGTTCCTACAGTTGCTGCGCGCACGATTCACTCGGCAGCGCTGAAGCAACTGCTCTACTTTTGGCCATCTGTATTCGGTGGCCGCACACCAGATTTGATGACTACAAAGACTGGATTTCTCACTGAAGCAATTAATCGCGCAGGGCTAAGCGATTCCATCCGCGCAACAAACCGCGAACTCATGCGCGACATTGCATCTGAAATCGAGTGGGCAAAAGTTTCACAAGTTGCGCCAAGTGATTATTTAGATGAAATCTCTAAGCGCATGCAGAAGCCACGTGTCCTACCTGAGCAGATGGTGCAGATTTACACAGCGTACGAGTCAGTGAAGAAGCAAGAGCTAGCAATCGATTTTGAGGATGTTCTCTTGCTCTGCGCTGCAATGCTTGAAGAAGAACGCGAAGTCCGCGAACGAGTACAAGATCAGTACAGATACTTCACTATCGATGAGTATCAGGATGTTTCGCCAGTTCAACAACGCCTTATTAATGCTTGGCTTGGAAAGCGAAACGATATCTGCGTTGTTGGAGACCCAGCACAAACTATTTACTCATTTGCTGGCGCTACTCCAGTATTTCTCAATACCTTTACCCAGCGTTTTCCAGATGCTGAAGTAATTCGCCTCAGCACCGGATATCGATCAACTCCTGAAATTACCTTTGCCGCCAATGCACTCTTACGTTATGGGTCTATGGGGCAAGAACTTGTTGCACAGAATGATCACGGCAGTGCGCCCAGCGTTGTCGGCTACCCTGATGAAGCTGCCGAAGTAACTGGTGTGCTATCAGAAATTACTTCTTTACTCAGTGCAGGAACTCCGCCCCATGAAGTCGCGATCTTGGCCCGCACCAATTCACAGTTGAAGAGCGTTGAACGCGCTATGGTGAAGGTCAATTTGCCATACCAAGTGCGAAGCACAGAGCGATTCTTTGATCGCAAGGAAGTTCGTGATTTCTTAGGTGAAGTTCGTAAAGCCTCTGTTATTCCTGCAGAAGGCCAGGGGTGGATCGATGAACTTCGCACACTTGCACAGCCTTACTTAACCGATGAAGCAATCGATGGAATTGCAGCACTTCTTCATTTAGCGCGCGAACTCGATAGCGATGAGAATTTCACTCCAAAGACTTTGCGCGGCTACTTACGCGAAGTTGAAGATCGCGTGCAGCAGAACAATCCACCAACAATGCCTGTCGTAACCCTTGCTACCTTGCATGCAGCAAAAGGCCTTGAATGGGAACGCGTCTTCTTAATCGGCGCATCCGAAGGACAGCTGCCAGTATCGGATGCCTCCATCGATGAAGAGCGTCGCCTCTTTTATGTGGGAATCACCCGTGCCAAGGCTGATCTACATATCTCTTATCGCAAGAGCCCCAGCCCATTCCTGCGTGAATCCGGGTTACTCGCCAGTTCCTAGCCATCTTCGGCTAAGCCTGCAATTAATTAGGTTGCCAGAACTTATGAGCCTCGCGTACCCTTACCTCATCTACTAGACGAAGGAGTTGAGATGAATTCAGTATTCACTTCAACAACAGCAGGCGCTCGTGCGTCTGTTCCTTCTGCTGCCCATACAACCTCAAAGACTGCTACAAAGCGCTGGTTTTACGCCAACTTTCATGCAGTGGATGAGGCCACAGGAGCTCTAGTCGAGTAAATCGA
>CAZAET010000114.1:0-3673 GCA_964484215.1 uncultured Candidatus Planktophila sp.
GCGAAAGAGTACGCGTAGGCTCTGCGACTATGTCAGAGATAAAGCCAGGTTTCGCTCGCGACTGGGTCGAATTCACAGATCCAAATGATGAAGAAGAAATCTTTAAGTGTGATCTGACCTGGTTGACCTCCTTCTGGACCTGTATCTATGGCGATGGCTGCCAAGGTGTTTTTAAGGACCGTCCCAATGATGGATGTTGCACAGAGGGTGCGATGTACTCAGATGAGGCAGATGAAGAGCGCACTCGTAAGGCGGCAGAGTATTTAACGCCAGATATGTGGCAGTTCTATGAAGAAGCACGTCCAAAGAAGCCAGGCGGACAACTTCGCATTACAGATTTAGATGAAGATAAAGAACGTAAAACTCGTACCGTTAACGATGCCTGCATCTTCCTGAACCGTAAAGGTTATGAAGCGCCAGGATTTACCGGTTCATTTGGTTGCGTTCTTCATCATCTTGCTCAGAAGCGCGGCATTCACTTTGTAGATACAAAGCCAGATGTATGTTGGCAACTTCCATTGCGTCGTAGCTATGAAACTCGCGAAGTCGGCGAGCGCGAATATTCCGTCACAGTTATTGGCGAATACGAACGCCTTGGTTGGGGCGATGGCGGCGATGATTTCGATTGGTACTGCACAAGCAATACCGATGCACATGTCGGAAGCGAACCTGTCTACATCTCAAATAAGGCTGAGCTGCAACAGTTGATGGGTAAGGATGCCTATGCAATCCTGGCTGAACACTGCGACCGCCGTATCCAAGGTATCCGCGATGCGCAGGCACGCTCATTGCCACTCTTCGTTATTCAACACCCAGCAACTATCGCCGCCGGCAAGTAGTCAGCGCCTCTAACCTACGACTATGGCCAAGGTTGAGAAGGATCCATTCCGCTGTACCGAATGTGGTTGGACATCCCAGAAATGGGTAGGCCGCTGCGGAGAATGCCAAGCATGGGGTTCTGTCGAAGAGTTAGCTGCTCCTAAGAAACTCTCACTCGTTGCAGGTTCTGTTACCTCTAAAGCAACTCCTATCGGCGATGTCGATCTTTCGTCTGCTCGCGCACGTGCAACCGGCGTCTCTGAACTCGATCGCGTTCTAGGTGGCGGCTTAGTTCCAGGTGCTGCAATCTTGCTTGCAGGCGAACCTGGCGTCGGTAAATCAACTCTTCTCTTATCAGTTGCAGCACAAACTGCAGCAAAAGGAATTCCGGCGCTCTATATCTCTGGAGAAGAATCAGCATCACAAGTTCGTTTACGCGCTGAACGTATCAACGCAGTAGATTCCCAATTATTTTTGGCATCTGAAACCGATTTAGGTGCAGTGATTGCACATATCGATGCGGTTAAACCCGAACTCTTGATTATCGACTCTGTACAGACAATCGGATCATCGACTGCTGATGGTTCACCTGGTGGAGTAACTCAGGTCCGAGAAGTTGCTGGTGCACTTATTCGCATCTGTAAAGACCGCGATATCACTTTGCTCTTAGTCGGCCATGTCACCAAAGATGGTTCTATTGCAGGTCCTCGTCTTCTCGAACATATCGTTGATGTTGTTCTGCAATTTGAAGGCGAACGTCACTCACGTCTACGTTTGATTCGCGCGATCAAGAACCGTTTTGGCGCCAGCGATGAAGTTGGGTGCTTTGATCTCAGCGATACTGGCATTGAAAGCGTTCTCGACCCAACTGGTCTATTTACATCCCGTCACGCCGAACCTGTGCCAGGCACTTGTGTCACAGTCACCCTCGAGGGGCGTCGTCCACTCCTTGCTGAAATTCAAGCGCTCGTTAGCGCTGGCCGTGAAAACGATTTTGGAAATGCTCGTCGCGTCACAAGCGGCCTTGATTCAGCCCGTACATCAATGACTTTAGCTGTCCTCGAACTTCGCGCACATATTCGCGTGGGTGGTCGCGATGTCTACGCAGCAACAGTTGGTGGAATGAAGATGTCCGAACCTGCAGCAGATTTAGCTCTGGCACTTGCTGTTGCATCTGCTGCAAAAGGTTTAGCTCTACCTGCAGATCTCGTTGCCATCGGTGAAGTCGGTCTTGCTGGTGAAATCCGCAAGGTAAGCGGTGTATCCCGCCGCCTTGCTGAGGCCTATCGCCTTGGCTTTAAGCGCGCACTTGTTCCAACCGGTTCTGATGTAAAGATCGATGGCATGGAAATCGTTGAAGTTTCTAGACTTGATCAAGCGCTACAGCGAGTAAAAATCACCGGCGAATAATGCTCGAGAAAGAGATCATTTCTTGGTTTAAGAAGAATAAACGTGATCTCCCCTGGCGCAAGACAGATACATGGGGCGTGCTCGTCTCAGAATTCATGTTGCAGCAAACTCCCGTCAATCGTGTACTTCCCGTATATATCGAGTGGATGAAGCGCTGGCAAACACCTGCAAAGCTGGCAAAAGCTACTCCTGCCGAAGTAATTACTGCATGGGGCCGCCTTGGTTATCCACGTCGCGCATTGCGCTTACACGAATGCGCAAAGGTAATTACATCCGAATATAAAGGTGTTATTCCTCGTGAAGAGTCAGAGCTACGCAAACTTCCAGGAATCGGTGAATACACAGCGGCGGCCATGGTTGCCTTCGCATTCGAGGGTCGTTCACTTGTTCTCGATATCAATATCCGCCGCCTCTTTGCGCGAATTATTGATGGAGTAGAAACTCCAAAGCTGTCGGCAACCAAGGATGAGAAATCTCGATACGAAGCGTTGATTCCAAAGAAAGATCCCCATTTGTGGGCTGCAGCAACTATGGAACTCGGTGCGCTTATCTGTACTTCGCAATCCCCTAAATGTGGAATCTGCCCGGTTGCCAACGATTGCACGTGGCGCAGCCTCGATTATCCAAAGTCAGATGTTGTAAAGCGCACACAGAGTTGGCATGGAACCGATCGCCAATGTCGCGGAACAGTTGTTCAAGCACTTCGTGAAAATGATGTGCTGACTAAGGCGCAGATTGCTCAGTTATGGGATGTTCCATCGCAGCTAGAGAAAGCTTTGATAACTCTGCTTGATGATGGGCTTATTGAACTTCGCGGTAAAGAAAAATTCTCTCTACCACGAAGCTAGCAATAATTATGCTGTTGGTGCTTCAGCTAGATCTTCAGGGCTGTCAGGTGTTGAAACCTTTGGTGATCCCTTAAAGGTGAACTTCGCATCTGCATCAGTTCCTTCGACATCTACAACAATGATTTCGCCAGCCTTGAGCTCGCTAAACAAAATTCGCTCAGAGAGTGAATCTTCGATCTCGCGCTGAATAACGCGACGCAATGGACGCGCACCAAGAAGTGGGTCATATCCACGAGCTGCCAGAAGATCCTTAGCTGCCTGTGTGAGTTCGATTCCCATGTCCTTAGCCTTTAGGCGCTCATCGAGACCAGCAATCATGAGATCAACAATCTGAATGATCTGATCCTTTGTGAGCTGGTGGAAGACGATGACGTCATCGATACGGTTAAGGAATTCTGGGCGGAAGTGGTTCTTGAGTTCGTCTTGAACCTTGCCCTTCATGCGATCGTAATTTGTGAGGTCATCTTCTGCGTTAGCAAAGCCGAGCCCGAGTGACTTAGAGATGTCACGGGTACCGAGGTTTGTAGTCATGATGATGACGGTGTTCTTAAAGTCAACGGTGCGTCCTTGTGAATCTGTAAGGCGACCATCTTCAA
>CAZAET010000115.1:0-3662 GCA_964484215.1 uncultured Candidatus Planktophila sp.
CTTTGCTACCTGATTGCGCCAACGAGAAAGTGCCCAGACATCGGTCTTGTAAATATCTTTAATCGGCGCATAGCCACCGACAGCGTCTCCATACAAAGTTGAATATCCGCAGGCAAGCTCTGACTTATTTCCTGTCGCCAATACTAAATGACCCTCTTGATTAGAAAGGCCCATCAGCGTTGTTCCGCGAACACGAGCCTGCAAGTTCTCTTCGGCAAGGCCAGTCAGTTCTACCTGGTCACGGAAGGCATCGACCATCTTCTGAATTTCAACGATACGAAAAGCTAGGCCGGTATTTGCAGCCATCGCCTTGGCATCGCCAATCGAATGATCAGATGAGTACTTACTTGGCATGCCAACACCAAAAACGCGGTCTGGACCAAGGGCATCAACGGCAAGAGCTGCGACGAGCGCCGAATCGATTCCACCAGAAAGTCCAACGAGAACAGACTTGAAACCATTCTTCATGACGTAATCGCGAAGGCCCACAACGATTGCGTTCCACATCTCTTCTTCATCGCCCAAGCGATGAGCAATTCCTGGAATCGAAGGCTTTGCAATTTCGACTGCATCTTCAGAGATGACTACATCAGGCTTTGATGTGCCAGTCGCTGCTTCGACATCAACAATCATGACGCCATCTTCAAATTGAGGAGCTCGTGCAATGACAGCACCCTCAGCATTGACAACAATGCTGTCGCCATCGAAGACCAAATCATCTTGGCCACCAGTCATATTGACATAGGCAAGTGGCGCTTTGGCTTCGCGAGCGCGTTTGGTAACAAGGCTTAGACGAACGTCATCTTTCGCGCGTTCATACGGTGAACCATTAGGCACAATGACAAGTCCCGGTGTGCGGGCTGCAAGCTGTGCGGTAATTCCGCCATCAATCCAGAGGTCTTCGCAGATTGCGATTCCGACATCGACGCCGTGAATACGGACAACAAGTGTGGAATCTCCTGCTACGAAATTTCGGAATTCATCGAAGACGCCGTAGTTAGGCAGGTGGCATTTGGCATAACGAGCCTTTACCTCTCCGCCTGCAATGACAGCGACCATGTTCTGAGGCTTGCCATCGACCTGGTCCAAGTAACCAACGATAGAAACGATGCTCTTATCTAATTGCGAAGCGAGCGCGGAAAGAACTGACTTGCTAGCTACCTGAAATGAAGGACGCAGCGCTAAATCTTCGACGGGATAACCGGTCAGCACCATCTCAGGGAAGATCGCGATATGCGCACCGGCGCCAACTGCTTGATCTACAGATTGCTTAATGAGCGCAGCATTACCCGCAAGGTCACCGACCGTGGGGTTGATTTGAGCTAGCGCCAATCGCAACTTCATAGTTCAAGAGTAACGGGAGTACCATTTGATGGAAGACCCGGGGACCTCGCATGAGGCTTCGAGGCAGGAGAAAAATATGAGTACTTCAACGACCCTTTATGGCGGCGCGTCCCACCGACGTGTAACCATCCTCGACCTGCGCGCTGCAAAAGAGCGCGGCGAAAAATGGGCGATGCTCACCAGCTACGAACAGATGACGGCATCGATCTTCGATGAGGCCGGTATCCCCGTCTTGTTAGTCGGCGATAGCGCCGGCAATAATTTCTTGGGCGAAGAGAACACCATCCCCGTCACTGTCGATGATTTGATTCCGCTAACTCGCGCAGTTGTTCGCGGCTCAAAACGCGCCCTGGTTATCGCAGACCTTCCCTTTGGTTCTTATGAATCTTCTCCTGAACAAGCACTTGCTACATCAACACGATTCTTTAAAGAGTCAGGTGCGATGGCGGTAAAGCTAGAAGGCGCCCACCTTGCAACAGTTGAAAAGCTAACCTCTGCCGGCATTCCTGTTATGGGCCACTTGGGCCTTACTCCGCAATCACTTCATCAACTAGGTGGGTATCGCGTGCAGGGCCGCACTGATGGAGATGCGATTCTCGAAGCGGCGCTCGCCCTTGAAAAGGCTGGGGCGTTTGCCATCGTTTTAGAACTAGTGCCCGCAGATTTAGCAGCCCGAATTACTGCAGCACTTTCGATTCCAACGATCGGAATCGGCGCCGGAAGTAATTGCGATGCCCAGGTTCTTGTCTGGACAGATATGGCTGGCTTCACCGCCAATCCGCCAAAGTTGGCAAAGGCCTACCGAAATCTGCGCAAGGAACTTTTCGATGCCACCCAAGAATTCGCGGAGGAAGTTCAATCGGGAGCATTTCCAACCGAAAGAGAGACTTTCCACTAGTTTTCTCGGATGGCAAAGTTTGCAATCGACCTAACTCCGCTCAAAAAGTACCCAGATTTCCGAAATCTCTGGACCGCGGGGCTGATTTCGTACTTCGGATCGATGATCACCTACGTTGCAATGCCATTTCAGCTCAAAGAGCTAACCGGTTCCTACTTAGCGGTCGGACTTCTGGGCGCCGTTGAAATCATTCCGCTCATTGTTTTCGGTCTCTACGGGGGCGTTCTTGCAGATTCGGTAGATCGAAAGAAGATGGTCTGGGCGACCGAAGCTGCTGCCCTATTTCTGGTCTTGATTCTTCTGGCGAACTCTTGGCTCTGGGAGCCGAAGGTCTCGGTCATCTATATCGTCGCCGGACTCTTTGCCATGGTCAGCGGATTGCAGCGACCAAGTATGGATTCGATCCTCCCAAGACTCGTCAGCCACGAAGATCTTCCAGCAGCTAGCGCTCTTTTAAGTCTTCGTTGGCAAGTAGGTGTGATTGTCGGGCCAACCATCGGTGGAATTATCTTCTCGGCGTTCTCTGTTTCCGTTGGTTATGGATTAGATATTGCAACCTTCCTGGTTTCGCTAGTTTTTCTTTCCATGGTCAAGAATGTGCCTGCCCTGAAAGAGGCCGAAAAGCCATCTCTGGCAGCGTTATTTGATGGTGTGAAATATGCATTTAGCCGCCAAGATTTATTGGGCACTTACATAATTGATCTCGCGGCAATGACACTTGCAATGCCGATGGCGCTTTATCCATTTTGGGCCGACCAACTAAAGGCACCGTGGGCGCTCGGATTCTTCTATGCCTCAATTACCGTCGGCTCAGTTTTTATCACTCTGACTTCTGGATGGACTCGTACCTATAGATTCCATGGCCGCGCCGTCATTTTGGCGGCGATGGGTTGGGGACTGGCAGTTGCTGCTGCGGGTTTGAGCAACTCACTGATCCTCGTTCTGATCTTCCTAACAATTGCCGGGGCCTTCGACATGGTCAGCGCCCTCTTCCGAGGAAATATTTGGAACCAGACCATCCCAGATAACTTCCGCGGACGACTTGCTGGAATCGAACTTCTCTCATATTCAGTCGGTCCATTAGCGGGACAACTTCGCGCCGCATCGATGGCTGCAGCTACCAGCTTGTCCTTTTCAGTAACTTCTGGAGGGCTGATGTGCGTGGTTGTGGTCGGATTTCTGGCAATTTTCTTGCCGAAAATGTGGAAATACGACGTTGAAACGAACGAATTTGCCGTTCGAGAGCGAGAAATTCGTAAAAATCGGGAAAATTCTTAACTCTCAATCAAATATTTAACTTTTTCACCAAAAAATCGGCAGAAATTCTTAAATCATCGAGAAATTTACTTGGCAAAAATGCGTAACAGCACATTAAAAATAAAAAAATAATTAGCGACACGCACTGCGAAATTTCTCACTA
>CAZAET010000116.1:0-3638 GCA_964484215.1 uncultured Candidatus Planktophila sp.
GCGTGTCTCGGGGTGGATCGACGGGGGCAGCACGTCCTGCACCGTGAGGCCGCTGACCGTAGCGCAGCGCAACTCGTAGGCGGTGATGCCGCTGTGCATGATCTTCTTTGATGGCAGCGCAGCACCGAAGGGCATCGAGTACAGCAGCTTGCCGTGCCCGGGCTTGCCCGAGTTGATCACCACGGCGTCGGGTGCATCGTAGAGGGCTTGCAGGTCAATCCCGTGATCGGACAGCAGCGTGGTGGTCACGGTCCAGTTGTCGATGTCCAGAGCCATCGTGCCGCTGTACGCATGGGCCAACCCGATACCGAAGCCCGCTGGCAGGTCGTTTTGACTCTTGAGTGAATTCTCGCGCAGGTTCCAGCCGGGAGTGCGTGGACCCTTGGTTCCCGCAGGAATGGGGACAAGGCTCCAACCATGCCGGATGTAGGCGTCAATGGATGCAGGATGTGGTTGCACTGTCTGTGGTGCTGTCATATACTTTTCTCGCTGGTGATCGCAGTTGCCAGTATCTTCATGGATGTCTCCTCAAAGGGTTGCCCCGGGGTTCACAAGACCCCGGGGTTTTTCTTTTCGGAAAAATTTTGTGGCATTGGTTGCATTGTGACACAGGTGTGGTACACTTTCAACATCGACACAGAAATTTTTCACCGTCATGATCCCCATCAACAAATCTGCGTACCTGACTGTCCGAGTGGCAGACAAGACGCGCACCAAGTTTCACGCGAAGGCCAGAAAGTTCGGGACACCGAGCGAGGTCTTACGTGAACTCATCGACGCTTTCATCGAAGATCGCGTCACCATCAACCCCCCTGTAACCGGTAATCCCAAGGAGAAACTTTATGTCCCTCGAAGCCAAGATTGAAGCCCTGACCCACGCTGTCGTGGCACTCACTGCAAAACTGGAGTCTGCCAATGTAGCAGCCCCGGCACCCGTTGCACAAGCACCCGCACCTGTGGCAGCACCTGCCCCGGTTGCTGCGCCTGTTGCAGCCCCTGCTCCCGTTGTCGCTGCCCCAGCGATGCCCGCTCCTCCGGCTTTCGTGGCTCCCGCTCCTGCGGCTGCACCGGTGGCCTCTGGTGCACCGTTTGCCGATGGCAAAGGTCTGATCGACTACGTGATGACGGCATACAAGGCTCTCGGCCCTCAAAAGGGTGCCATGATCCAAGGCGTCCTGACTGGTCTGGGCTACCAGAACATCAATGATGTCAAGCCCGAGCACTACGGCGCTCTGTTCGCTGGTGTTGAGGCGCTGAAGTGAGCGATCACGCCAAGCTGTCCCCATCGAAGCGCAGCCGTTGGGCCTTGTGCCCCGGCAGCATTCGAGAGGAGGCCAAGTACCCTGACACCGGTAGCGGCCCCGCTGCTGCCGATGGCACACACTCGCACACGCTGCTGGAGCACTGCATCAAGAATGGTCTGTCTGACCCAATGGATCAGGTAGGGGAAACCTTTGCCGATCACGAGGGTGAGTTCAAGGTCGATGCGGATCGTGCAGCGCGGGTTAAGGTTGCCATCGAGTACATCCGTGAGCGGTCCATGAACGGCATGTTCAAGGTGATCTCCGAGCAGCGCGTTGACCCCCAGCACCTGCTGGGTCGTGACGATCTCTCGGGCACCGTGGACTGCCAGATCATCGGCCCTGACTGGATCGAGATCATCGACTACAAGGACGGCATGGGCGTGGTGAGCGCCGAGGGCAACATGCAGCTTGAGCAGTACGCCTACGGGGTGCTGGCAGGCTACAAGCTGCCCATCAACGTCGAGTACCCGTTCAAGCGGATCATCATGACCATCATCCAGCCCAAACTGGCTCTGAAGGGCATGAAGGCCATCACTTCTTTTGAGCGTGATGTGCATGACATGCTGACCAACATGGGTACAATCATCGTGCAAGCTGCCGCAACCGATGCACCGGATGCACCGCTTGTCCCGGGCGAAAGTCAATGTAAATTCTGCCGCGCCAAAGGCTCTTGCGCCGCGCTGGCAGGTAACGTAATGAAGGAGGTAGGAATCATGTTCCAGCCAGTCGTAACCGAAACGCTCGATGTCGCGCAGCAGTCTGCCGACAAAGACCCGGCCCAGATGGACGATCAGCAGATTCGTCAGATCATGGAGGCCGCACCCCTCATGCGCCAACTCCTCGAAGCCGTCGAGAAGGAAGCCCTGCGCCGTCTGGAGGCAGGCACCCCGATCCCCGGCCTCAAGCTGGTCCACGGCCGTGGTTCCCGCGCTTGGGCGCTGCCCGAGGAGGAAATGGCCGAGAAGCTGCAAAAGATGGGCATCCCCAAAACCGCGATCTACGAAACCAAACTCGTGACTCCTGCCAAGGCTGAGAAGCTGACGTGGGAGAAGCGTGACGGCACCAAGGTGTCCTTGACCGACCGCCAACTTAAGCGGATGGAGCAGGAATACGTCACCAAGCTGGCTGGCAAGCTGACCGTGGCCCCCGAATCTGACAGCCGCCCCGCTGTCATCACGAATGCTGCACCGATGTTCAGTGCAGTGCAGACAGCACCCGCTGTCGAAACCCCTGCCGAGCTTCCCGCTTGGCTTATCTAAACTGGAGTAACTGTAATGTCTGAAATCATTTTCCTCTCGAACGTCCGTCTGTCTTTTCCCCACCTCGCTGAACCTCAGCGTCAGGTCAATGAGCAGACAGGTAAAGAGCGCATCTCGTACAACTGCGAGTTGCTGATGCCTCAAGAGCATCCCGGCTTCCAGCAGTTCATGGCGCGTTATGGCGCGATGGCGCTGGAGAAGTGGAAAGAACACGCTCAGACCGTCATGGGTATGATCCAAGCCGACCGCAAGCTGCGCTGCTTTGGTCGTGGTGAGGAGAAGGTCAACAAGAAAACTTTCCAACCTTACGATGGCTACGCAGGTCATGTGTTCATCACTGCTGGCCGCGACTCACAGCCGCAGATGATCCAGGCTGATGGTCAACCCATCGACCCGACTAACACGATGGCTTACCAACAGCTTGCCCGCAAGATGTACGGTGGTTGCCGAGTCAATGTTGCAGTAAAGCCATGGCTGCAAGATAACAAGCATGGTCGTGGCATCCGTTGCGACCTGATTGCCGTGCAGTTTGCTGGTGACGACACCCCGTTTGGCGAAGGCGCTGTGGACGCATCGAACCTGTTCGGCGCTGTGGCTGGTGCTCCCGCTGGCATGTTCGGTGCCGCTGCACCGGCCGCTCCTGCCATGCCGATGGGCCTGCCACCCTTCATGATGGGTCAGCAGTAATTTATTTGCACCTGTGCCAGAGTCTGGTCTATCGGTGACGCAGCTAGAGAGTTTCAAGGGCCGCTGTGGGCAATGCTTGGAACTTCGTGAGTTCGAATCTCACCGGGTGCAATCAATCGAGTAACCGTAATGAGTAACGACTATGTGTTCGACATCGAGACATACCCCAACGTCTTCACGTTGGCGGTGGAACATGCAGACGCCCCGCTGCACTGGATGTTTGAGATCAGCGACTGGCGCAACGACTCCCGCGAGATCATCGAGTTCCTTCAGTTTTTGAAGGAAACCAACGCCCGCATGGTGGGCTTCAACAACCTCGGGTTCGACTATCCCGTCCTGCACACCCTGATCCGCATGGGCAAGGCCGATGCTGCCACGCTGTACCAGA
>CAZAET010000117.1:0-3629 GCA_964484215.1 uncultured Candidatus Planktophila sp.
AAGCAAGTTCTGATGTTGCACAAGAAAGTCCTGCGCCGCCAAGATCTTGAATACCAACAACTAAATCTTCAGCAAAGATTTCTAGTGAGCATTCGATAAGAACTTTCTCGACGAATGGGTCGCCAACCTGAACTGCCGGACGCTTTGCAGGTCCTTTTGATTCAAATGTTTCAGAGGCAAGTACAGATACTCCGCCAATTCCATCTCCACCGGTCTTTGCGCCATAGAGAACAACGAGGTTTCCAGCTCCGGCAGCCTTAGCAAGCTTGATATCGCTATGTTTCATCACGCCTACGCAAAGGGCATTAACCAATGGGTTTCCGAGGTAAGTCTCATCGAAGACAACTTCGCCACCGATATTCGGTAAGCCAAGACAATTTCCGTATCCACCAACGCCAGCAACAATTCCTGGCAAAACGCGACGAGTGTCAGCTGCTTCGGCTGGACCGAATCGAAGTGGATCCATTACTGCGATTGGACGTGCACCCATCGTCAAAATGTCGCGAACGATTCCACCGACACCAGTTGCAGCGCCTTGGTAAGGCTCGATAAAGGATGGGTGGTTATGAGATTCGATTTTGAAAGTTACTGCGTAACCCTGACCAACATCGACAACGCCTGCGTTCTCACCAATACCAACAAGAAGAGCGTCGGTCTTAACAGCCTTGTCACCAAATTGCTTGAGGTGAACTTTGGAAGATTTATATGAGCAGTGTTCAGACCACATCACTGAATACATAGCGAGTTCAGATGAAGTTGGACGGCGACCAAGAATTTCCTTGATGCGCGCGTATTCGTCAGGCTTTAAACCAAGCTCAGCAAATGGTTGTGTTGAATCTGGATTTGCTTGTGCTGTTGCAACGGTATCTAGTGACATTACTTCACCATCGCTTTCAAGACAGAGGTAAAGAATCCAAGTCCATCTGCAGATGGGCCAGTGAGTGAATCGATTGCATGTTCTGGGTGAGGCATGAGACCGACAATATTTCCGTGTTCATTTGTAATTCCAGCAATCAAGTTACGTGATCCATTTGGATTTTCGCCAACATAGCGGGCAATGATGCGACCTTCGCCCTCAAGCATTGCAAGGGTTTCGTCATCGCACATATATGCGCCTTCGCCGTTCTTCAATGGAATGACAACTTCTTGTCCTTGGGTGAATGAAGATGTCCAAGCGGTATTTGTATTTTCAATGGTCAGTTTCTGATCACGGCATAAGAAGTGAAGTTCGTGGTTACGAGTAAGTGCGCCTGGAATCAAGTGAGCTTCGGCAAGGACCTGAAAGCCGTTACAGATACCTAGTAGAGGCATTCCGCCTTGGGCTGCCTTGATGATTGGCTCCATCACTGGCGAGAAGCGAGAGATTGCACCGCAACGGAGATAGTCACCGTAAGAGAAGCCACCAGGGAGGATGACTGCATCTACACCGTGAAGATCTGCATCGTTATGCCACAAGGCAACTGATTCGCCGCCGGCATGGCGCACAGCGCGGGCAGCATCTCGATCATCGAGAGTTCCCGGGAAAGTTACAACACCTATTTTCATCTTAGTTACTTCTCCACTCGAACTGTGAAGTTTTCAATGACAGGGTTTGAAAGCAGCTTCTCTGCCGCCTTTTCTACATCAGCAAGTTGTGCAGCAGTTGGTTCACCATCGACTTCGATTTCAAATCGCTTTCCTTGGCGAACATCTTTGGCAAAGTTAAATCCGAGACGAGGAAGTGCAGCTGCAACTGCCTTTCCTTGTGGGTCAAGAATTTCGGGCTTTAACATCACATCAACCACGATCTTTGCCATTTTGTTTCTCCCCTGTATGTGTTTATCTAGTGTGTTAGAACTTGCTACCGGTAATTCGTTCAAATGCTTCTTCATATCGCGCCGCAGTTTTTTCTACTATCTCTGCAGGCAATTCTGGCGGTGTGGATTCTTTATCCCACCCACTTGATGTCAACCAATCACGGACAAATTGCTTATCAAATGATGGTTGAGATTTTCCAGGAGCCCATCCATCGGCCTCCCAGAATCGTGAAGAGTCGGGAGTCAGCGCTTCATCACCTAAAGTGATTTCACCTGCCATATTGATTCCGAATTCAAATTTTGTATCTGCCAAGATAATTCCGCGGCTGCGAGCAAAGTCAGCAGCTGTGTCATAGAGCTTGAGCGTTAAGTCACGAAGTTCTGCTGCTTGATCTGCGCCAACAATCTTTGCCGCACTTTCAAAATCGATATTGATGTCGTGGTCGCCGATTTCAGCCTTTGTCGCTGGGGTGAAGATGCTTGCTGGAAGCTCTGAACCATCTAATAACCCTGCTGGGAGTGGGTTTCCGCAGACCGCCTGGTTGCTCTTATATTCAGCAAGTCCGCTGCCAGTCAGATACCCGCGAGCAACACATTCGATGGCAAACATTTCAAGTGGTTGAACAATGACTGCGCGATCTGCAACAGATGCAGGGACATCATCGCTCATGATGTGGTTGGGGACGATATCTGCCAAGAGTTCAAACCAGAAAAGAGAGAGCTGAGTAAGGATGGCGCCCTTATTTGGAATTGTTGTCGGCAGTACCCAGTCAAATGCAGAGATGCGATCGGATGCGACTAAGAGAATTTCACCGGATTCATTTGTATAGAGATCGCGGACTTTTCCTGTGCGAAGGTGCTTCCAACCTTCGATGACTGGTGCTGGCGGTGCGCCAGCTGCGCCGAAGCCGCTCACCGGATATTGGCGGGTTTGTACTGCGCTGCGGCAGGGTGCGCGGATGTAATCGCGTCGATGCGACTTACAACTCGAGCTACTTGTTGGCGAGCATCGCCAGTAAATTCAATTGGGTTACCGATGAGCGCATCAAGTTCTGCGCGCTTAAATGGAATGCGGTCATCGCTTGCAATTGCATCGAGGAAATTGTTTGTCTTGCCTTCGCGCATGCCAAGAGCTGCAGCTACTGCATGTTCTTTAATCGCTTCATGTGCGACTTCGCGGCCAACGCCAACTTTTACTGATGCCATCAAAATCTTTGTAGTTGCTAAGAATGGAAGGTAGCGCTCGAGCTCTGCAGAGATTACTGCAGGGAAAGCGCCGAACTCATTGAGAACTGTAAGCATTGTCTCGAGTAAGCCATCCATTGCGTAGAACGCATCGGGAAGTGCAACGCGACGAACAACGCTGCATGAAACATCGCCTTCGTTCCATTGATTGCCAGCAAGTTCAGAGACCATTGATGCATAACCGCGCAAAATAACAGTGAGGCCATTTACTCGTTCGCATGAACGTGTATTCATCTTGTGTGGCATCGCCGATGAACCTACTTGGCCTGCCTTAAAGCCTTCTGTAACAAGCTCTGCGCCCGCCATCAAACGAATTGATGTGGCAAGAGAGGATGGCGAAGTCGCGAGCTGAACAAGAGTTGTAAGTACTTCGTAATCGAGTGAACGGGGATAAACCTGGCCAGTTGAATCGAGCACGCGATCAAAACCAAGTTCCTTTGCAATCGCATTTTCGAGTGATTGGTGAGCTTCAGTTGATCCGAGTAAATCGATTGAATCTTGCGCAGTTCCGACAGGGCCTTTAATTCCACGCATTGGGTAGCGACTCTGCAAAGAAGCAAGACGTTCGTATGCATAAAGAAGTTCTTC
>CAZAET010000118.1:0-2075 GCA_964484215.1 uncultured Candidatus Planktophila sp.
TTGCATCTGAAGGTCTCTTCAACTCAGATCGAAAGATTGCACTGCCTCGCCTGCCACGTACCGTTGGATTGATCTGTGGTCGCAATACCGATGCCGAAAAAGATGTCGTTGAAAATGCACGCCGTCGTTGGCCCTCTGTGCAATTTGAAATCCGCGAAGTTGCTGTGCAAGGCGCAGCTGCTGTTGTTGAAGTATCCGCAGCGCTCTCTGAATTAGAAGCAAACCCCGAAGTCGATGTCATCATAATTACTCGCGGTGGTGGTTCATTCGAAGACTTGCTTCCCTTTAGCGATGAATCACTTGTGCGCCTGGCAGCATCGTGTACGACACCGATTGTGAGCGCTATTGGCCACGAAAAGGATTCACCGCTTCTGGACCTTGTTGCCGATTACCGAGCATCCACACCGACAGATGCTGCCAAGCGCGTAGTGCCAGATATTGCCCAAGAAATCAGCGATATCGAGAAGATTCGCGATCGCATGTATCGCCGCCTAGTTTCCACGATAGATTACGAACTCAATCAGATTGCGCAGTTACGTAATCGCCCGGTGATGAAAGACCCAAGCGTTATGGTCACTACGCGCCGCGATGAAATTAAAGGTTGGCGCGACCGTTCTATCCGTAGCTTTGCCTCACTTCTTGAAATCGAGAAGAAGGAACTCAAGGGCGTGCGGGACCACCTTCGCTCCCTTTCGCCACAATCAACGATGGATCGTGGGTATGCAGTTGTGCAGTTAGAAGATGGCTCAATTGTTCGCGATGCCGCAAAGGCAAAGGCGGGTACTCGTTTACGTATTCGTGTGGCTAAGGGCGAGACCAGCGCCACAGTTAATTAGTCGCATCCTCGGAGTAGATTGAGCACATGGCCACTAAAGATTCCAAGCCTTCCTATGAAGAAGCACGCGATGAACTCGCTGAAATTGTTGAATCCCTTGAAGATGGCAGCGCGACCCTAGAAGAATCACTCAAGCTCTGGGAACGTGGTGAAGAGTTAGCGAAGATCTGCCAAGAATGGCTTGATGGCGCAAAGAAGAAGTTAGACGCAGCAAAGAAGCCAGCTAAGGTTTCTGAGGCTGCTGAGGAAGAATAATGTCTCCAGATTTTACTTACTCAGACCTTCTGCCAATTGGTGCAGATACAACTAAATACCGCCTCGTATCTAAAGAAGGCGTCAGCGTTGTAAAGCTGGGCGATAAGGAATTCTTACAGGTAGAACCATCTGCTCTCACTCTTCTGACAGAAACAGCAATCCACGATATTTCGCATTACCTGCGCTCTGAACATCTGGAGCAGCTAGCAAAGATTTTGAAAGACCCAGAAGCGTCGGCAAATGATCGCTTTGTGGCACTTGATCTATTGAAGAATGCCAATATCGCAGCAGGTGGAATTCTGCCGATGTGCCAAGACACAGGTACTGCGCTGATTATGGGCAAGAAGGGTCAGTACGTGCTGACTACATCAAAGGATGAGGTCGCACTGTCACAAGGTGTTTATGACGCATATACAAAGCTCAACCTTCGATATTCGCAGATGGCACCAGTTACTACCTGGGAAGAGAAGAACACTGGCAACAACTTGCCTGCGCAGATTGAGATTTATGCAGATAGCGATCATCAAGACGAGTACAACTTCATGTTTATCGCTAAAGGTGGCGGCAGCGCTAATAAATCATTCTTGTATCAAGAGACAAAGGCTGTTCTTAACCCAACAGCATTTATGAATTGGCTCGACGCCAAGCTACGTTCTATCGGAACAGCTGCCTGTCCTCCGTATCACCTTGCCATTGTCATCGGTGGAACAAGTGCTGAGCACACAGTAAAGACAGCAAAGCTTGCAAGCACCCATTACTTAGATAACTTGCCTACGACAGGGGATGCTGCAACAGGACATGGATTCCGTGACCTTGCGTTGGAAGAAGAAGTATTTAAGTTAACTCAGAAGCTCGGTATCGGCGCACAGTTTGGCGGCAAGTACTTCTGCCACGATGTTCGCGTTGTTCGCTTGCCGCGCCACGGCGCTTCATTGCCAATTGCGATTGCAGTCTCATGTTCTGCAGATCGCCAAGCAAAGGCGAA
>CAZAET010000118.1:2175-3574 GCA_964484215.1 uncultured Candidatus Planktophila sp.
GGCAAGCCGCTTCCTGATTACATCAAGAATTACGCTGTTTATTACGCAGGTCCTGCCAAGACCCCGACTGGTTTTGCGTCAGGTTCATTTGGGCCAACAACTGCAGGTCGCATGGATTCATATGTTGATCAATTCCAGGCAGCTGGCGGATCTTTTGTTATGTTGGCAAAGGGCAATCGCTCAAAGGCTGTGACAGATGCATGTGCAAAGCACGGTGGTTTCTATCTCGGTTCAATCGGTGGACCTGCTGCTCGCCTTGCTCAAGATTGCATCAAGAAAGTTGAAGTTCTCGATTTTGAAGAGCTAGGGATGGAAGCGGTCTGGAAGATTGATGTTGTCGACTTCCCGGCATTTATTGTTGTTGACGATAAGGGCAATGATTTCTTTGCTGAGACTATGCGTCCGCTTACTATCGGGATTAAGCCCGAGAACTAATCTTTAGAAAATTAAGTCTTAGTAGTAACGGCTACGTTTGAACTTTGACCATGCCTGGCATGGAGTCTCGTAGCGAATATCGATATAGCGAAGTCCCCAACGAATCTGAGTCAGTGGGTTGGTGCGCCAATCGCTGGAGATAACCTCCATCTTGATTGCAGGAAGTGCCTGCGGAATTCCATGTGCACCGGAACGGCTGTTATGAGCCTTGTAATTCCAGTGGCTCTCTTTGGTCCAGAGACGGTTGAGGCATGCGTACTCATCTTCGCCCCATTGGTACTCGGCATCCATGATCGACTTGGTGACCTTCTTGGCGCCCACTTCGGTGCGAGCCATTTCGACCTGCGCGCTGATATCAGCGACCAGGGCCATCTCAGAGATCTGAGTTGTGAGCGAAAGGTCTGGAAGCTTTGCCACTGTGAGGTTCTTGGATTCTGAAAGGGTCATACGAGTTGTCATCGGGAAATCAAGACCGTATGCCGTTGTCTGGGCGGTGGCGATGAAAACCATCGAGCCGACCGTTGCCCAAAGCGCGAGCTTGGTCGCACGAGAAATACGAAGGGTGGAGAGAGCGATGAAGAACTCACGTAGATGTGCCTTCATAGATCTGCTCCTTCCTGTCTCTTGCCCCGCGGCTCATCGACCTCAAAATGAGGTTAGGGCCGTGGGGGAATGGGTAAAGGTTTGCAAGGGATGGGGTGAGTCGCAAATTTTGCTGTGCGTGAGTCGCAAATTCTCAGGAAAGACCAACGCTGTGGATAGGTAAAAGCGCAGGTCAGTTAGGGCAAAGTCCTAAATGTCCGATTTGTTACTGTGACATTTAAAGAGGGCGGTTTTAGGCGCTCTACGCCTGCGGCCCTTCAAGCATCTCAGTGACAAGCGCGGCGATGGGCGAGCGCTCTGAACGAGTCAGGGTCACATGGGCGAAGAGCGGGTGGCCCTTGAGCGTTTCGACCACGGCGAC
>CAZAET010000119.1:0-3502 GCA_964484215.1 uncultured Candidatus Planktophila sp.
TGGAAAGATCTTCAGGTAATTCTGACCAAGCAACCTCTTGATAAAGATGGAAAATCACTTGCGCCTGAAGGCCTTGATATTCGCGTAGTACGCCACTTCCCACTTGCGCGAGTGCTTCACGCCTTCGATGCAGGCGTGTGTGCAACTGGATATAACGGAGTGCATGAACTTCTGCCCGCACTTGTACCAACTGTATTTGTCTCAAATATTCGTGGAACAGATGATCAAGAAGCCCGCGCACAGTGGTGTCATGACATGGGATTTGCGCTGCGTGCAAACCAAGCCGATCTTCGAGATATAACTGCAACAGTTAAGAAATTACAAGAGCCAGAAACACGTGAACGTTTGAGCAAGAAGTGCGCTGAGCTACCTGACCCAACGGGTGGTGCAGAAATTGCAAAGATTCTCTATGACTTAGCAATGCAAGAAGAACCAGTGCGTCCTTCCTGGCTGCGATACCAACAACTTCAGCTACAAGTACATATCAATCGCGGACTTCGTCATGTGGCTTGGATTGGTCTGCGCCGACTTGCATTGGTTTATCGATTCTTGCATCCGCACCTAGTTGTTCAAAAAATCAAAGCGGATGCACCTATCTGGGGATCTCAGAACACGGCGAAAGAGCTACATCCACTGATTAAGGGCGATCAACGTTTTGAACATCTCATAACAGGCGCCTCGGATGCATACATTAAGCGACGCAAAGAGATTGCAGATGAAGCCTATGGAACGAAGGTTGAAGTTATAAATATTAAGAAGCAGTAATTTCAAAGTGCGCCTTAACGCGCAAAGGTTTAAGGTCATCAGATGAAAGCAGAGACCTCAGTCCCCGTCCACGAAATCATTGCAACACGTCGCAGCCCTCGTTCATTTGATGAATCGGCTGTTATTAGGAATGAAGATTTAACTGCCATCCTCGAAGCCGCTCGCTGGGCACCATCAGCATTTAATGGTCAGCCTTGGCGCTTCTTCGTTGGCAAGCGCGGTGATGAGGTATTTGGACAGATTTTCACCTCACTTGGTGACTTCAATAAGAGCTGGGCCAAGAACGCTTCCGCCTTGATTCTTGTCGCAGGTAAGACAACCAAGGACGATGGCTCAATTCATGCCGATTACCAATTTGATTGCGGATTGGCGGTTTCACAACTCGTTGTAGAAACACATCACCGCGGCCTTGTTGCTCACCAAATGACTGGCTTCGATAAGGCAATTGCGCAGACTGAACTATCAATGGCACCAGAGTTAATCCCAGTTGTAGTCATTGCAGTAGGAACACAGGATGCACCTGAGAAGTTGACTGGTCCTTTACTCGAGCGCGAACTCGCACCACGTCAGCGTCTGCCCCTTAACGAGATTGTTGTAAAGGGACTACCTGCTTAGAAGCGAGAGCGAATCTCCCAGAGATCTTTAAAGACTGGGTTGAAGAGAGTGCTCGCCAAATACTCAACACCACTTGATCCGCCGGTACCCATCTTGTGGCCAATGGTGCGCTCAACCATCTTTACATGGCGATAGCGCCATTCCTGGATACCTTCATCGATATCAACAAGGCGCTCAGAGACCATCGCACTCTCTGGATCACTTTGGTGAACCTTAAGCAGAACATCTTGAACCGCTGGATTTGAAACATAGGCGATTGATTTATCGCGGCTAATTACTTCAGCTGGCAATGAATAGCCACGCTTTGTGAGGTAATCCAAGAAAGAGTCCCAAATCGAGTTTCGAGAAGTAATTTCTGCAATCTCAGCCTGCATATCTGGAGGCAAGTGGCCAGCCATGCGGCTATCGCGACGGCCGAGAATCGCTTCAACTTTTCTAAATTGTGATGATTGAAAACCACTTGATGACGACAAGTAACCGCGGAAAGCATTGAATTGCAGTGGCGTCATCGTCTCGAGAATATCTACTTGTGCGACACAGACTTTCATAATTGTGCGGATACGACCAAGAATTGAAAGTGCGTAATGTGTATTTCCGTCTTCAAGTGCGCGCTGAGCTTGCTGGAATTCATGAATCAGTTGCTTAAACCAAAGTTCGTAGGTCTGGTGGATGATGATGAAGAGCATCTCATCATGCTCTGGACCATCTGAAAGTGGCTTCTGTAATTTGAGCAAGTCATCGACTGCCAAATAAGAAGTGTAGGTAAGGGCTGAATCGTAGTTTTCGCTCATGTGACTCGTGAATCCGATCCTTCAATCTTCTCGTATTGACGCGTTTGCGTTAAATCGCGGATGCGCTGGAAACCATCCCAGACTTCAACGTAAGACGTTGGCAGTGGAGCGATAGCTAAGCGGATCGCATTGGGAGTGCGGTAATCAGGAATTACGTTTGCAAATTTACGAAGTGCAACACAAATCCTTGCTGCATCAGGATGCCCAATAGAGATGTGACCACCACGTTCTTTTGGATTACGAGATGTTAGAAGCGTGTACCCAAGAGGCGCAAGCCATTCGTCAAAGAGATCGATCATCATCTGAGTACCAATTGCTGCCTTGGATGCGATGACATCAATGCCAGCTTCTTCAATCATTTCGAAGGCAATTTGCACACCGCGAATACCAATAATGGATGGGCTAGCAATCTGGAATCCACGGATTCCTTCGGCCTTTTCAAAGTGGGGACCCATTCCAAATTGATCTTCATTTCCAAACCAACCTTGGATGGGAACTTGCAGTTCCTTCTGTACGCGCTTATTTACATAGAGCCATGCAGGAGATCCTGGTCCAGAATTTCCATACTTATATGTACAACCGACTGCGAGATCAACGCCGCATTCATCGAAGTTCATTTCGATTGCGCCGGTTGCGTGGCTTGCATCCCAAACAACGTAAGCGCCATAAGAACGAGCCAAATCGGTGACAGATTGAATATCTGTTCGTGCACCTGAGCGATATTGAATAACTTCGAAAGTTACGAGGGCAACATCTTCAGACATGTACTTCTCAAGTAGTTCTGCAGTGATGCGTTCATTCTCTGCAACCGCTGGATCTTCATTATCGATAATGACGAGATTGAGTCCAAGTTGCTTAGCAATTCCATCGAGGATGTATCGATCTGTCGGGAAGTTGGCTGCATCGGTAATGATTGTCTTTCTGCCAGGGCGCGCATTGATTGCTGCAAGGCAGAGCTGATAGAAGTTCACTGATGTCGTATCGCAGACAAGAACTTGACCAGCTGCTGCGCCAAGTGAAGCACGGCCCAAGAGATCGCCAGCTACTTGAGCTTCATCAATCCAGTGGCTCCAACCGGTAACGACCTCATTGCCCCATTCGTGGGATACAAAGTCGCTGACCGCCTTGACGGTTGCATGGGGGAGGCGACCGAGTGAATTACCATCGAGATAACAGAGATTTGGGTCGGTAATAACAAATTTGCTCCGATACGAAGCAAGTGGATCGTTCTTATCGAGCTCTAACGCATATGCGCGGTCAGTGACCTTCATAGTTCAAAGGTACGCTCTCCTACCGTGGCGCGCAATGTTGTGAATATCGAAGAGGTCTCT
>CAZAET010000120.1:0-2237 GCA_964484215.1 uncultured Candidatus Planktophila sp.
GCTACGCGTTCTGCAATCTCTTCTAGCTTTGAATCTTTTCCCTTAGCGGCATCAAGGAAACGTCGGGCCGAATGAAGCAGAGTCAGGGCTCCGGACTCTTCAGAATCGAGAGCCGACATTGCGCCACTAGATGCAATACGCAAATCTTCAACGCTCGAAAGTCGTTTGATTTCATCTTCAACGCTGGATGGTTCATTTCTTACCGCTTTAAGTTTGACCCAGGCGGCTAAGAATTCTTCTAGTTCTGCAATCTCGCCATCTCGCTTATTTGCTGACGCTTTCATCGCTTTGATGCGCTCTTTAAGTTCTAAATACTCCGAGTACCTCTGCTGATATTCGACAAGAGATGAAGCAACTGATGTTCCGCCAAAACGATCTAGAAGTTCGCGTTGGCGAGCTGGTTTTACAATCTGAGAGTTCGCTGACTGTCCGTGAATCTCGATGAGAGGTTCGGTGACATCGGCGAGAGTCCCTGCAGGAACAGTTACTCCCCCGCAAGATGCCTTGCTCTTGCCGTCGCTATTTACTGTGCGCGTCACGATGAGTGATGAGCCATCAACTTCTGCACCTATTTCATCTAGCTGATCTTTCGAATCTTTAGTGATTGAAAATTGTGCTGTTGCGACTAGCCGTTCTGAACCATGTCGTACGAGCGAACTATCGCTCTTGCCTCCGAGCACGAGGTTAAGCGCTGTCAGAATCATTGTTTTTCCTGCACCGGTTTCGCCGGTAAGAACATTGAGGCCGCGGCCGAGTTCGAGTTCTGATTGCTCGATAATTCCGAGATTACGAATGGAAATCTCTTCTAGATAAGAACGTTCACTCACCGCGCCAACCTTCAACGGGAAGTTTGAACTTTGCTACCAATCTATCTGTGAAGAGAGTCTTTGAAACGTGTGAAAGTTTAATTGTCTGAACATCGCGGGTAATCAAGACGCGATCGCCTTTCTGAAGTCCAATTTTGCGAAGTGCATCGGCCGAAAGCAGGGCCTCTGATGACTCGATTGTTACAACAATTTCAGATTTTGGAGAGACCACCATGGGGCGCGAGAAGAGAGCATGTGCAGAAATTGGTAACAAGACGAGTGCATCAACTTCTGGCCACAGAACTGGCCCACCAGCGCTAAATGCATATGCCGTGGAACCGGTTGGAGTCGAGCAAATAAGCCCATCGCAACCCCAATGAGAGAGCGGGCGGCTATCAATTTCAACGAAGAGTTCGACCATTGTTGTGCCATCGCGTTCTACCGTTACTTCGTTAAGTGCCCAACCTTTTCCGATCTCTTTTCCAGAGCGTTCGACAGAGAAACGTAGAATCATGCGATCTTCTGAGACATAGCTCTTAGAGATAATGCTTTCAGCGATCGCAGATATTGTTGGTCGCTGCACTTCTGCCATAAAACCGACATGGCCCATATTGATTCCAAGTAATGGAACATTTCTGCTCAAAGTAATTTCAGCAGCGCGAAGAATGGTTCCATCTCCACCAAGAACAACTGCTATTTCAATCTCTGGAAGGTCGGCAGTGCTAACCTTCTTGATTCCTTCGATTGATACATCAGAGATTGTGTAGAGCGAGAAACCTGCAGAGTAAAGAAGTGGTGCAAGCTCTTTCGCGGCAGCAATAGCTTCGGCGCGCGATGGGCTAACTACCAGGGCAGCAGAACGAATTGTCATTAGGCAGGTCCCATTGCAATCGCAGTATCGAGTGCCGCTTCATCAATTTCAGGTGCTCCGCGTCGTAACCATAAGAAGTATTCAACGTTACCTGCAGGACCTGGAAGCGGACTTGCAGCGATTCCCATGGTTCCAAGACCAACGTCGTATGCCGACTCTGCAACATCTAGGACAGCTGCGCGACGAAGTGCTGGGTCGCGTACTACTCCCCCGGCACCAAGTTTTTCGCGACCAACTTCGAATTGTGGTTTAACCATTAGAACGAAGTCAGCCTCAGGCTTTGATACTGCAGCTAAGGCTGGCAGGACGAGTGAGAGCGAGATGAACGAAAGATCTGCAACTACTAAATCAATACCTTCGCCAACCTGCTCGCCTGTGAGGTGACGAATATTGGTGCGATCAAGGACTTTAACTCGTGGATCTTGGCGAAGTTCCCACGCAAGTTGTCCGTATCCAACGTCTACTGCAACAACTAGAGATGCGCCTCGTCGCAATAAGACATCGGTGAAGCCACCAGTGGACGCACCCGCATCGAGACAAGTCTTTCCTTCAACTGCAAC
>CAZAET010000120.1:2337-3468 GCA_964484215.1 uncultured Candidatus Planktophila sp.
TGTGAGTTCTTAAAGGTTATCGATCGATTTGAGTGACTCTTGAAGTTTTTCGTGGAGCGCTTCAAATCGCGCTGAATGTTCAGAGAGGTCGCTGGCATCAATCTCTTCAAGTTCTGCACGAACTTCTTGAACGAGGTCTACTTCATTCTCTTCTGTCATCGACTTGCCGCCTTCTTAGTAGGTGCCTTCTTAGCAATCTTCTTGGCTGGAGATTTCTTTGCAGCCTTCTTGGTTGGAGATTTCTTCTTCAAAGCAGCGACTTCCTTTGCAAGAGCATCGAACTCTTCACGCTTTACAAAACCCATCTTCAGGACTGCCGCCTCTACCTCTTCGTGAATCTTCGCTCGCACTGAATCTGCACTCTCATGCGCCCAATCATTCAGGGCGGAGGCGATCTCAGCAGGTGTGCGTTCGCCGTCAGAGAGCTTCTGGGCATAGCTCTTGAGAGTTGAGAAGATCTCGGTAATTGGTGCCTTTGCCATGACGTAAGAGTATCGATTCCATACGACTAGAGGCGGACAATCTCGGCTGCCTCAATCTGCCAACGACTCGCAACGCCTGTTGGGCTCTGCCAGAAGCGGCGGTGAATTGAGCCTGAAACTTCGATCCACTCATCGCCTTCTAGGGTTAGGGCTGCCTTCCGCATCTTCGCGCTCCAGGCTGCGATATCGAGGGTGTCGACGCCTTCGCGTTCAGCCCTGGTGACAATCAATCGGAATTCAACGACCTTATCCCCGCTTGGCAATTCTTTGGTTGTTGCAGGAGCTGAGACTCGGCCTCGAAGGAGAAGATCGTTGAGTGAGTAATCAACCTCTTCTTCAATCTGCTCGCTCTTCTTCTCTGACTTCTTAACGACGTTTTTTGTGGCGGCCATACAAACCCCTTCACTAGATGAAGGGGCGATAATTAAGTATTGCTCTGACGAATTTACAGAGTTTAAGGAAGTGTGTGGATATCTCTACTTCTGTGAACGTTCGCGCGCATCTGTCTCGTCATCAGGATCGAGATCTGCACACTTCGAAAACCACTCGCGCGCTTCTTCAGCACGACCTGCTGCGTCAAGAGCATCTGCATATGCATATCGAAGTCGGAAGGCCCAATCTTCGCTCTCGTTCTTCAACTCTTTGCATT
>CAZAET010000121.1:0-3415 GCA_964484215.1 uncultured Candidatus Planktophila sp.
GGAGCACCGCCCCACTTTTCTATGTAATACTTACGGCATTCAAAAATCCTGTCGTAAAGGGTCTTGTCCTTTTCTCCCGATTTGCTTGTTCTAAACACCTCTGGCTTTAAGAACTCTGTATCCAACTTACTCATTCCAGCCAACTGCAAACGGTATGTGTAATCGTTGTCTTCAAAATACGCAGGATAGAACTTCTCATCAAACGGCCCAACTTTCTCATACGTTTCCAAAGGGATGATAAACGCATAGTAACCTAAGCCAGTATAAAAGTCAGCAGGGTTCTGCTCAATAAAATCTTCAATATCAAAAGACGACTTTGTTACAATGACATCATCATTCAAAATCATAATGTGGCTGTACCCCAAAAGTTTCTGCCTCTCTATAATTTTATTCCACGATGTGGCAACACCGATGTTCACGCCTTTTGCCCACGCTCTGAGATAGGGTGGGTTTTCCTCTATGCCTTGACTTCCGTTGTCAACAATAAAAATGTGTCTGTTCTTCCAAGTCTTTTTGTAAACCTCTAATGCTTCTTCCAACAAATCTTTTCTGTTTATTGTTGGGATTCCGAGACATAGGGTTGGTCGTTTTGTTTCGGTCATATTGTTCAATTAATAATTTCTCCTGTTTCGGTATCTACCACATCTCCCGTATCTTCATCTACCTCGTAACTGTCTTTCCAGTTAAACAAGTTGTTGGGGTTCTTCTCCAGTACCTCCATTTTCTCAATAACCAAATTTGTGTAATAACGCTCGTTGTGCTTTTTGCAAATGGGCACAAACCATATTCTCACCTTGTCTCCCTCCGCTATTTCTTTTTTGTCACAGCACGCTCTCTTCCACTCCCCCTTCAAAGAAAAAGCCAAAGGCATAATCATCCCTCTGATACGCTTTTTCATTACAAGCGTACCAAAATAATCGCTTTCATTAGCAATTTGATAGATTCTACCTTCGGCTTTAATTAACATATTCTTTATTTACAAATATAAAGTTTTTTGCTTGAATAATCAAGCACCACTCATGCAGGAACGACAAATATTTACGTTGTCATTCCAAGCATTAAAGGTACTTCCGCAAGACTGGCAATCTTTTTGATGACCATCTCTTTCAGCAACTTTTTCTTTGTAATCGCAGAAATCTTTTAACTCTCCATAGTTCACAACGCAAGTCCATTTGCCGTTTACCAATGTTTTGCCAACGGTTTTTAACTGATGGTAGTTTACCAAGTTGATAAGATACTTTTTGTTCAAGCCAAACTCTATCTGTGCAGCGTCTACGGTTATCCAATCTTCGGGTGAATAAACGACATCGCTTTTCTTTCTTTGGTAATTTACCATCTCTAACTTACGCACGGGCTGTTTAATCTTCTCTTCCATTATCTTGTAGTTCAAAGGCTCTTCAACTTCAATAGACGCTTCTGATTGAATTTTATCACCCAATCTTGAAATAGTCTTTTCGTAATACCCAGAATGGGGCTTGATAAGGAATTGGTCGTTAGTACATTCTTGAATGATGCGATGCAGAAAGGCAGAACTACCAATTTGGTTTTGTTCAAGCAGAATTAATGCACTTTGTCTTGTAAATGAATCAGGCAACAATTCCCATACATCATGAAACAATTTGGTTGAATACAACTTGCCCTTTGCTAACGGGTGATTGTACGAATATTCAATAAATGATTTGGGCATCTTGTTTTTGGTTGGAACAACTTCAGCAACTACCTCTACTGGTTCTATTTCTTTCTTTTCAATTTTCACCTTCACAGACGGCTCTACCTTCTTTTCAATCTTAACTTTTTTTGCTGGTTTGCTTTCAGACGGCCATTTGAGCGAACTGTCCTTGATTTGTTGGTACATCCTGATATTACTCCATTGAGGACTCATTAAAGCAATTAAAACGTGTGCTTTATTCAACTCATGTTTTCTGCATTGCAAAGAGCACGAAGAAATAAATTGTTGGATTGCTGGGAACGCATCATCTGCTTCTTCATCGGTTATCTCATCATTCAAAAACTCAGCAACCCAAAAGGCTACATCTGTCTTCCCATACTTCTGTGACATCAATGAATACATTTGCAAACATTCAAATAGTACATCCTTAAACTCTTCCTTGTTTTTTAACTTTTGTAGAGCATCAATCTCTTTTTGGCTGAGGCCATTGTTTTTGTCAGGGCGAAATACATTCCGTACTCGTGTCCAAAATTTTTGTTTTTGCATGGTCATGTTGTTTTATTTTTTTAGATTATAGATTTGTTGTGTCATTTCCCTCAAAAGGCTCTTGAGGTCTACTTGTCCGATTACCCCAGTCTCAATTTCTATTTGAATACCGTGATAAATAATTTTGATTTTTGTCATCATATTGTTCTGATTTAAAGTTTTCCGTGTTGCATATTAATGTGTTGGTCTATGTTCCATAGCCAGCGTAAAATTTTCTTCATGGTTAGTCTCCTTGAAATTTATCTTCCGTTTCTTCTCCAAATTGTCTCGCTTCTTTTTGGATGTGGTCTAACTGTCCTTTTTTAAACATCTGCTCTTTTTGACTTTGCTCTATTGTCATAGCAGTATGCTTCAAGTATCGCATCTGCTCATAAAATTCTTCATCGCTCATACTGTTGTCTTGATACTGCTTTATCAATTCCCGTTGTTTATTGACAAACCATTCTATTACTGAGGTAATCATATCATCGGTTTTTTTAAGAATTGTTGGATACTATTCAAGGGCACAAATATTTGTAGTTCAAATCCTCCATGATTACTAAAATTCAAGAATTTGCCATTCTGTAAAATAAAGTCACGTGGTATCAACCACTCCTCCGTCTCATCAGTCAATCTTACTTGGTCAATCAATTTTGCCTCTTTTAGCAAATGATGATTTAATCCATAAGCATTCATCTTGCGGAACAAGTGTGCTTGTCTTTGTCTAAACACATTTAGTGTGCGTGATTGAAAATCTAAAACCCCAAGAACCCGTGACCGTTTTTCACTTGATAGTTTTAGTTTAATGTTTGCGTGAGCAGGGAAATGCTCAATCTGTAATTCGTTATTGCTTGCATCTCTGTGCACAGCAATTCGTATAGGTTTAATTTTTTTCATGTCAATATAAGTCCTTGCTCTCCTAATTGAATGTGTAAATACTCTCTTAATTCAACAAGTGCATTAAACGCTTCTTCTGGAAGGTCATCGGATGCATACTTGGTTTTATTACGCAAATGTTGGTCTAACTCCCAAACTAACGAAGCCCACTTGCTACCATTTGTGGCATATTCAAATTCTATTTGGTCATCGGGTAGATTAAATTCCAGTGTTGCTCTCATATGGAATTTTTCTTAAAGTGAATGTTGTAATACTCTAAACCTTTTAATGGTCGCTCTTCATCTTGGCGTACATCTTCTATTGCATCGTCATATGTATTGGCTA
>CAZAET010000122.1:0-3325 GCA_964484215.1 uncultured Candidatus Planktophila sp.
CCTGTTTTTGGAGGTTTTAGGGCGCAAAAAAAGCCCCGACCGGAGGCCAGGGCTTGTGGGAATATCTCTACTTACTGCTGAAAGTCACGTCGATTCCAACGCTCCTCGAGGCGAGCGCTTAAGGATGTGCGAGGCGCCTTGGTACGAGGTGAACCCTTAGTAATTGATCCAAGTGAGCGGACCAAGGTCAGTACGCCAAAGAGGGCTACGAGGAATCCAGCTACACCGATAGGTGTGGTCTTTGAGATCAAGCCACCAAAGAGGATGGCAATTCCAGCAAGGGTTGCAACAGCGCCCAGAAGTAAGCGTGGACGCGCTGGGGTAAGGGTTGTGGCTCCTAAGCGGGATTCAAGGCGTGGGTCATCTGTGGCCAGAGCAGCTTCCATCTCGGCCAAGAGGCGACGTTCGCGATCGGAGAGAGCCATATGTGCAGAATAGAACAGTTCGTAAATACGCGCTACTTACGCCTCATCTGCTGACTTTTCCGGCTTAATTAAGCGTCCTGGGCGCACGCTGGCACGCCCAAAACGGGCTGTGGCCTTATCTATAGCGCTATCTGCTTCTCGCCATCCACGTTCGCGGGCCCCGAGTTCGAGCTGGACCGGGACATCTTCCTGAAGATTGCCAAGCGATACTCCTACTAAACGGATACGAGCCCCTTCGTTGCGAAGGGCTAAGTACAACTTCTTCACTACTTCATATGTTTCGTGAGTGCTATCGATCGCAAGTGGCAACGTCTTTGATCGTGTGATGGATGTGAAGTCGGCAAATTTAATCTTGATGGTGATTGTCTTTGCAAAGAGGTTGGCGTCTCGTAGTCGCGCAGTGGCTTTCTCGGTCATGCGCAAAAATTCGCGCAGGATTTCTTCAGGGCTATCGATATCGCGAGAGAAAGTTTCTTCATTGCCGATGCTTTTTTCAGGTTCATTGACAACGACATCGCGGTAGTCGCGCCCCCATGCAAGTTCGTAGAGAGATTCACCGGTTGCATCTCCTAGTGCGCGAATCAATGTAGAGCGCGGAGTATTGGCGATATCGGCAACGGTATGCAGTCCTAAGCGATCAAGGGACTCAGCTGTCTTTGGCCCTACTCCCCATATTGCGCGCACAGGAAGTGGATGTAGGAATTCGAGAATTCGGTCGGATTTAATTTCAAGCATGCCGTTTGGTTTGCAATGTTGTGATGCCAGCTTTGCAATAAATTTAGAGGGAGCGATTCCGACGGAGCAGGTGATGCCCTCTTCTTTCTCAACTTGCGTACGAATCTTTGCGGCGATTTCACGCCCTGTTCCAAATAACTTCTGCGACCCCGTGACATCGAGAAATGCCTCATCGAGTGAGATGGGTTCAACGAGTGGTGTATATGAATTAAAGATTGCCATCACGCGTTCAGAAATTTCAGAGTATCTGTGGTGTTCAGGTGCGATGAAGATTGCATGGGGCGCCATTCGCTTTGCTCGTCCAACCGGCATGGCAGCACGGATTCCAAATTTGCGAGCTTCGTAATTTGCCGACAAGACAACGCCGCGGACGCCGGCGCCTACAACTAGTGCCTTACCTTTATATTGCGGATTATCGAGTTCAGCGACTGATGCATAGAAGGCATCCATATCGACATGCAGGATTGTTGGCTCCTGTGTTTCGTCGCTCGTCATATCGCCACACTATCTGTTTGGCTGCGCCATTTTTCGTAAGCCAGGCGCAAGTCCCACACTGCTGTTGCGCGAATCGAGATTCCGCGGGCACCGGTACGACGGGTCTCACCGCGCACCAGAAGAAGTGATGTCGAATAGAGCGTTGATGCATGATCGACTTGTGCATCAGGAAAGAATGTTGAATCGCTGCAGCCATAACCATCATCGAGAGTTAAGAAGATAACGCGGCGACCCGAACGCACCGGCGGAGTTTGCAGCGCGACCTTGACTCCGGCGACAAGCACTGACGATTTAGAGCGATGCGAAAGTAAGTCAGAAGATTTCACGGCACCGATTGCATTAAGGAAAGGTGCGTAGAAAGAGAGCATATGTTGGGTGACATCCATGCCTAGCCGTTCGACTTCGCTGCGCACTTTTTCGGCCATATTCAAAGGTTGTAGCCCGCTGCTTTCAAGAGCAGGGGCAGCAAAGCCGAAGGTCATCTGCGAACCAGGCAAATGCGCAACCGGTGATTTCTGCAGGTCACTGAAATGTAAAAGTAAGTCGCGTTGATTAGTGTGCACTGAATCAAATGCACCGGTCATGATGAGGTTTTCGATTACCGGCACTGAGGCACCTGATCTGCGATAAAAATCAGCAAGATCGATATAGGGCTGTCCCGCGATGATGGATGTAATTTCTTTATCCGATATTCCTGCAACAGTTGAGAAGGCGATACGGATTGCATCGCCATCGAGTGTGCGTTCTACGTGATAATCGGTAGAAGATTTATTGATATCAAGAGGTGCGATACCCACACCCATCTGGCGCGCTTCATCGAGCAGTAACCGCTTGGGATACATACCGGGATCGTGCGTGAGTACACCTGCGATAAAAGCTGCAGGGTGATGAGTCTTAAGCCATGCCGATTGATATGTGGGCAGAGCAAAGGCAGCTGCATGTGCTTTACAGAAACCAAAGGATGCAAAGGCGCGCAGAACATCCCAGATCTCGGTGATGACTTTAAGTTCGTAGCCGCGTTCGGTTGCAGCAGGAAAGAACCAATCGCAGACCTCTTGTTGGCCAGCCCTATCCCCCAGCGCTCTGCGCTTCTCATCAGCCGCAGCTAATGAAATGCCTGTCATGACAGAGATAATCGATATCACTTGTTCGTGAAAGACAACCACGCCTTCGGTTTCAGACAAGATGGGCAGCAAATCAGGGTGAATGATCTGCGCTGGATTGAAACCATGGCGAGCTTCTAGGAATGGGCGAATCATGTCGCTCTTTACCGGCCCTGGTCTAAAGAGTGAGATATCGATAATCAAATCATTGAAGGTGCGCGGTTCAAGTTTTCCAACGAGTTCGCGTTGTCCGGGGCTTTCAACTTGGAAGATGCCTAGTGTGCGCGTTGATTGAATGAGTTGATATGTATCAAGGTCATCGAGAGCCACCGCATCGATATCAATCTCTTTCTCTTCAACACGTTTGATTTCATGTACTGCATGCGCGATGGCAGATTGCATGCGTACACCCAAGATGTCGAGTTTGAGTAAACCAATATCTTCAACATCATCTTTATCGAATTCGACCATAGGAAAACCACCGGCATTGATCTGCACTGGTGCGCGGTCGAGAAAAGCTGCATCAGATAAGACCATCGCGCATGGGTGCATCGCTAAGTGGCGAGG
>CAZAET010000123.1:0-3310 GCA_964484215.1 uncultured Candidatus Planktophila sp.
ATTCTCAATCCTCTGGGTAGTGGCATGCAATGCGGTGATTGGTACCAATCTGCATCAACTGTGGAACCTCAGTGCGGCACTTATCTTGCGCCTTCCAGCAGCGAGTATTAAATACACAGCCTGCTGGTGGATTAACTGGGCTTGGAAGATCGCCCTGCAAAATAATGCGTTCGCGCTTACGTCCCTTGATTGGATCTGCAACAGGGACAGCAGATAGCAACGCCTTTGTATAGGGATGGCGTGGGTGGGTAAAGAGATCGACCTTATCTGCCTCTTCCATCACCTTGCCGAGATACATCACGATGACGCGATCTGAGATGTGCTGAACAACTGAAAGATCGTGGGCGACAAAGATGTAAGCCATGTTGAACTCATCTTGCAAATCTTCAAGAAGGTTTACGACCTGCGCCTGAATAGAAACATCGAGTGCTGAAACTGGTTCGTCGGCAACGATAAGTTTTGGCTTCAGTGCAATCGCGCGAGCTACGCCGATACGTTGGCGCTGTCCGCCAGAGAATTCATGTGGATAGCGGTTGATATGTTCTGGGTTAAGTCCCACGCGAGCCATGAGGCGCTGTACTTCAGCTTCAATTCCGCCTTCAGGAGTGATCTTCTGAATTTCAAATGCTGCGCCAATAAGGCTTCCAACAGTCTGGCGTGGGTTCAAAGATGCGAATGGATCCTGGAAGATCATCTGCATCTGTGAACGAAGTGGCTTCATCTGCTTTGGAGTCAGGTTGGTGATGTCCTGACCATCGAAGGTGATTTTGCCGCCCGTTGGTTCGTATAACTTCAATATGGTGCGACCTGCTGTGGTCTTTCCGCAACCAGATTCACCGACGAGGCCGATTGTCTGACCGGCATAAATTTCAAGGTCAATTCCATCGACTGCCTTAACAGTTCCCTTTACCTTCGAGAATGCTCCACCCGTTGTTGTTGGGAAGTGCTTCTGTAGTCCTTCGATCTTAAGGATTGGATGAGTCATTAGTTGCCACCGATTTCTTTACGGGCCATGACGAGCTCAGCCTCTGAGAGGTGGCAACGTGAGAAGTGATCAGTTGCCTTTTGATCAAGAGTTGGCGCTGTTGTTGCACAGAGATTGCCAGGAACGCGATCTGAGAATGAGCAACGTGCACGGAATGAACAACCCTGAGGAAGATTGATCAGCGATGGTGGCTGTCCGGGAATCGCAACCAGACGCTTTGATTCGAGTTCGCCTATCTTTGGAATCGAGTTGAGTAGACCAATCGCATAAGGATGATCTGGGCGGTAGTAGATATCTTCAGCTCCGCCGCTTTCGACAATCTTTCCTGCATACATCACGTTAACGCGGTCAGCGACTTCAGCAACAACTCCAAGATCGTGAGTAATCAAGATCAGAGCCATGTTGAACTCTTTCTGCATATCGCGGATGAGTTGCAGAATCTGTGACTGAACTGTCACATCGAGAGCTGTAGTTGGTTCATCAGCGATAAGAAGTGATGGGTTATTAATCAACGCCATCGCAATCATTACGCGCTGGCGCATTCCGCCTGAGAATTGGTGTGGGAATTCATCGACGCGCTTTGATGCCGCTGGAATTCCTACGAGATCTAGCATCTCGATGGCACGCTTCTTGCCGGCAGCCTTATCGCCCTCGTTATAGAGAGACCACGCTTCAATCAGCTGGTTTCCGATTGAGTAATAAGGATGCAGAGCAGACATCGGATCCTGGAAGATCATCGACATCGCCTTACCGCGAAGCTTACGAACTACTTCTTCATCAGCAGAGATAACGTCGACTGGACCGGTCTCAAGATTGAGAAAAGCTTGGCCAGTAATTTGGGTGCGCTTTCGATCATGTAGACCCATGACAGCCAAGGAAGTAACAGACTTTCCTGAACCTGATTCGCCTACGACCGCAAGAGTTTCACCACGGGCGACAGTAAATGAGATGTCATTAGATGCCTGAACGAGGCCATCTTCAGTAGGAAATGCAACGTTGAGGTTCTTTACCTCAAGGAATGGCTTCTGGGTCATGATGCAACTCGCACTCGTGGATCAATGTAGGCATACAAGATATCCACCAACAAGTTAGCGATAACAACGAATGTTGCAGCCAGGATAGTTGTGGCAAGAATTGTCGGAAGGTCATAATCATTGAGCACAGCGCGGATAGATAGACGTCCAAGCCCAGGTAAGTTGAAGATACTTTCAGTAATGATTGCGCCTCCGAGCAAACCAGCAAAATCTAGTCCGGCCATTGTGACAATTGGAGCAAGCGCTGCGCGAAGTGTGTGCTTGCGCAAGATTTCACCTTCAGGCAAGCCCTTTGCGCGCGCAGTGCGGATGTAATCTTCAGAAGAAGTCTCGATGACATTTGAACGTGTAAAGCGTGTGTAGTTGGCTGCAAAGAGAAGTGCCAAAGTGATACATGGGAAGATAAATGTCTTAAACCATCCCACAGGATCTTCATATGGTGAGACCCAACGACCCATCTCGATGGGGTTAATAAAATTAAATTTAAGTGCGATGAAGAGCAAAATCAGAATTCCTGAGATAAATGTTGGAAGAGATGTTCCAACAAGGACGAAGGCCGTCGCCGCTCGATCCTGCCATTGGTTCTTTCTTCGCGCCGCCAAAATTCCAAGGCTGACACCCACTGAAATCCAGAGAACGAAGGCGCCTAGGGCCATAGAAAGCGTTACTGGGAAAGCTTCCTTGATAAGTGTGGTCACGCACTCGTGGCGGTTAAATGAATAACCAAAAGCTGGCGCTGGGCATTCAATCTTCGCTGCGCCATCGCCGTATTCACGTCCTGATACTAAACCTTTAACAAATCTTCCATATTGCACATGAACTGGGACATCGAGTCCGAGACGATGGCGGTTAGCTTCGATTACTGAAGGCGAACATGCCTTGCCGCAAGTAAGAGCTGCTGGATCCATCGGAAGTACTGCAAAGATGCCAAATACAGACATGCTGACGAGAGTCAGGACCACAAAGGTCGCGCTCAATCGTCGAGCTAAGTACTTCAACATCTTTATATCTCCTAAAAATAAACGTTTAAAAATTCTTGAATTCGTGGAGTTGCGGGCGGCTCATTACTGAACCGCCCGCAACCAGCTACGAATAGCTAATTAACTTTAGATTTCTCTAGAGGCTAATTAGTTCTTTACGTACATCTGTCCGAAGCCGAAGTTACCTTGTGGCTCCCAGTAGTACACGCCGCCGACCTTAGATCCCCAAACTTCTTGGGTCTTTGAGAAGACAGGACGGATGATCCAGTACTGATCCATAACGTACTGTGAAAGTTCCTTCCACATCGCTG
>CAZAET010000124.1:0-3219 GCA_964484215.1 uncultured Candidatus Planktophila sp.
AGCATCTCTTCGAGATTTTCCATATGGCCAGTCTGTGATGCATGTTCTTTCAGCGCTGCAATCTTGAAGTGGAAAGTGTCAGTGATATCCACGAAGTGATCAGGATGTGCATGGCCTTGCATCCACACTTCCTTCACCTTCCATGGCTGAAGATTTTCCTGCTCGAGCAAATCAGTAAAAGCAAAGGGATTTCGCGCATCAGGATAGACAGCTTGAATTGTTGCTTCCCCTGCAGCTAAATGATCCGGGTGGCTTGCACCAATTCGTTCCCAGTTGCGTTCTGGTGATTGGCAAACGATGCGATCTGGTTGCACACGACGAATCTGCCGGACAATATCCTTACGAAGAGCGATAGTTGGCTCGAGATGACCATCAACGTAATTCAGAAATGTGACATCGCTGATTCCGAGGGCTGCACAAGCTGCGCGTTGTTCACGTTGGCGAACTGCCGGCATTTCTTCCTTTGTATAGCCAGATTCTTCGCCACCTTGGTCTCCATTGGTGCAGAGAACATATGAGACCTGGATACCTTGCTGGACCCACTGAGCGATAGTTCCTGAAGCGCCAAAATCCGAATCATCGGGATGTGCATTCACAACTAAAACGCGCTTGATCTCTGAATCTGCTAAAGGTTCCATGACACCGAAGCCTAATAGACTCCCCGCCATGACCACGACCGACCCATTGCTCGACGGACTCAATCCGCAGCAACAGAAGGCGGTTTCTCATGCAGGTTCTCCGCTTCTCGTCGTAGCTGGCGCAGGTTCTGGAAAGACTCGAGTTCTTACTCGCCGTATCGCCTACATCATGGCTCGTCGCGAAGTTCGCCCCTACGAAATCTTGGCAATTACCTTTACCAATAAGGCTGCTGGCGAGATGAAGGAACGCGTCACCGAACTCGTTGGCCCCATCGCAAAATCAATGTGGGTCTCAACATTTCACTCATCGTGTGTGCGCATGCTTCGCCAAGAAGTTGAACGTCTGGGTTACAGCAGCACATTTAGTATTTACGATTCAGCTGATTCGCAGAAGCTGATTTCTCGCGTTATGGAAACCCTCAATATTGATCCAAAACGTTACCCCGCTCGCCAATTCCAAAATCTGATTTCTAATGCAAAGAACGAACTACAGACTCCGTATGACTATTTAAGCCACGCCACCAATCAATTCGAAACCATTGTGGCCGACGTGTACACCATGTACGAGAAGCGCTTGCAGCAAGCAAATGCCATGGACTTCGACGATTTGATTATGAAGACAGTTCAGGTCTTACAGAAATTCCCTGAAGCAAAGGCGCGCTTTCGCTCTCGATTCCGCCACATCTTGGTCGATGAATATCAGGACACCAACCATGCTCAGTACCAATTAGTTAAAGAGCTCACCGGCGTTGAAGGCGATGGTTTCCCACTCGCTGAATTGTGCGTCGTAGGAGATGCGGATCAATCAATTTACGGATTCCGTGGCGCAACCATTCGCAACATCTTGCAATTTGAGGTCGATTACCCAAGCGCTGCAACAGTCTTGCTCGAACAAAATTACCGCTCTACCCAGAACATCCTTAACGCAGCCAACGCTGTCATTACCAAGAATGAATCCCGTAAAGAGAAAAACCTCTGGTCTGATGCTGGCTCAGGTGCGCCACTTGTCGGTTATGTTGCCGAATCCGAATATGACGAAGCTGAATTCATTAAATCTGAAATCCGCTCACTACAAGATATGGGCCATTCCAATCCAGGCGATACTGCTGTCTTTTATCGCACCAACGCGCAATCACGTATCTTCGAAGAAATTTTTATGCGCGCTGCCATTCCTTACAAAGTCGTTGGAGGCCTTCGATTCTACGAACGTAAAGAGGTAAAGGATCTACTTGCCTACCTTCGCGTGCTGGCAAACCCTGATGATGAAGTTTCAATCCGCCGCATCATTAATTTACCTAAGCGCGGCATCGGCGATCGCGCACTGGAAGAAGTTGAAATCTTTGCCCAAGCCCAAGGCATCTCATTCTGGAACGCGCTTCTACGAGTTTCTGAAGCAACCTCGGTTCCAAATAAAGCGGCGCAATCCATCATGAACTTCACTTCGATGTTGGTAGCGCTTCAAACACTTGTGGAAGCTAAGACCAAGCCATCGGTAATTATTGAAGCGGTTCTCGAGCAATCAGGTTTACTCACAGAGCTTGAAACTAGTAAAGATCCGCAAGATGAAGTTCGTGTAGAAAACCTTAAGGAACTTGTCTCAGCGTCAATGGAATATGAAGAACGCCCATTTGAAGAACTTGGTGAAGATGAAGTCATTTCACTATCTGGCTTCCTTGAAAAAGTTTCATTGGTTGCCGATGCTGACGAGATTCCAGATGGTGAAGACCACGGGGGAGTCGTAACTCTTATGACTCTGCACACCGCAAAGGGACTCGAATTTCCAACGGTATTTCTCACAGGCATGGAAGACGGAATCTTTCCGCATGCACGAACCCTTGATGATCCGAAAGAGATTGAAGAAGAACGTCGCCTTGCATACGTTGGTTTAACTCGTGCAGAAAAGCGTCTCTACATTTCACGTGCCGAATATCGTTTAACTTTCGGAACTCCTAAATACAACCCAGGTTCTCGCTTCCTTGATGAAATCCCATCTGATTTGATTGAGTGGAAGAACGAAGGTCGCAGCACTTTCACCACATCATCTGCAGTTCGCAAATCTCGACTTCCATCAGGACCGCCACCTCGTGCCACTGGCAAAAAATCAACAGCCATGGTTCTCGAAGTCGGACAGCGTGTGTCACATGACACATTCGGATTAGGAACCGTCGTAGCCCTTGCCGGTGAGGGCGATAAGTCAGAAGCGACCATCAACTTCGGCCAGTACGGCGATAAGCGCCTCCTGCTCCGCTACGCCCCTGTCACGGCTCTTTAAAATAACCACTTAAGATTGGGCACAAGTTCAGCCTCTCTCTTAAGGAGCCTACGTGGATCTCTACGAATACCAAGCCCGCGATCTTTTTGAAAAGCACGCCGTCCCTGTTCTTCAGGGCGCAGTTGCAACTACTCCCGAGCAGGCACGTGATGCTGCTGCGAAGATGGGTAGCAAAGTTGTTGTTAAGGCGCAGGTAAAAGTTGGTGGCCGTGGAAAAGCAGGTGGAGTAAAGCTTGCAGTAGATCCAGCAGATACATTTGAAAAGGCAAGCGCCATTCTCGGAATGGATATCAAGGGCCACACAGTTCA
>CAZAET010000125.1:0-3202 GCA_964484215.1 uncultured Candidatus Planktophila sp.
TTGACAATCCTTCTTCGGCAAGAATTTTATCTACCAAATCATTATTAATAATATCCCTTTTTATCGCCATTTCCAAGGTATTAGTTCGCAATGTTTGGTCTACAACATATTTCAAATAGGAATTAATATCATCAATGTTTACCCTTAGTTCATCTATGATTTTTTGCATCTCCTTTCGTGGCTCTTTGGCGTTCATAACCATCAATGTATCACGACATCTCCCCGCACATATTTTCATCCACCATTCAAAAAAAGTTCTCGCCACAACACTATTTCCAAGAATATCTTTCCATCCTCTTGGTTGAATATTGGAATTATTTCTCATTGAATATATAAAATATCTTCTCGTTTCCGATAAATATTCTCTTATGCTTTGAGAATGAAAGAATAATTGTGAATCCTCTTGAATTTCTTTACTTTTCCAAATACCCGCTTGGACATAAACTTGATACTTCTTCTTATATCTTGCAAACGCCTCTAAATATCTTTCTTGAGTTTGGTCGGGAAATCCATAAGGGTCAATAGTATTCTCAAGTTCCATCCTCATCATTTGTTTTACGATGGGTTTATATAAATTTAGAGATTCATATTGACTTACGGAAAGGGAAGATGCCCAATCCAAATCTTGACCAAAATCTTTGACAATTATGGGCGCAAAAATGTAATCATTACCATAATTAGACCTACCCGTGGCTTTAACCAATTCCGTATACATTGGTAACTCGGCATTAGTTAATGTGTCATATCGCTTCAATTCCACCGCATCCCCTGGATTGCAAAACCTCGTCATATACACCCTTGTTTTAATGCCTATTGACTCAAAATATTGAGCGGTCATTAATGCGGGTAATTGCCGAATGGCATATTCATCATCGCCTTCTAACGAGGTAAAATAAAATAAACTATAGATTTCGGCATATTTGACTTTACCACCCGTTCTTTTGAACTTCAAATAAACATCCTTGGTAGATGTAGCAAATTTCAATTTTGCGTCTTTCTTTCCATCCTCCATGGCGGTTGTACCTTTTTGCCTTTTGTCCAATATGTAGGTTTTACCCTCGTAGACATAAACAAAACTTTTAACGCCACCTATCGTAATATTATCTACAAGATTGGGAGGCACTACCCCCGATGGCAACTCAAAATTTGCAAATAGGTCGGGATAATCAATTGCAAGTTCTTGGGAATAATATTCTTGAACTCTATATAATCCCGTACTTGCCAAAGAAAAATCAAAAACTCCAATTGGGCGCGATGTAGTTTCAAGACGACTTTTATCTTGCTCACCGCCCAAATTGAACTTCATACCCATATCAAAAATGATTGGGCCGATTTGACTATCGTAAATAGTTTTGTATTCTTCTAACCTCTCTTTATATAGGGTTTCGCCAATAGCATTTTGCCACGCTTCGGGCGTGTCATAAGCCCAACACAATATTGGGATGTCCCTCCAACTACTGAAAAACCCCATCCTTTATATCACCCTTGTAAGTTGAGTTGCTTCGTAATTCGCAACCATTTGATTGGCTTCTTGAACTTCGCTTGGAGTATTGAAATCGGGCGCACTTGGGTCATAAGGCATTTTATCCTTTTCGGCCAAAATTCGCTTGAACCCTTCAACATCTAATTCGGCAAGTAAGGCTTGACGCGTAGATGGCTTGAATAATTCAAAGAAAGTATTCAATGAATCAATCAAGGTTTTTGGGTTTGTAATAACATTCGCAACTCCCTTTTCATTTTTCTCTTTTTCAATGCGATATACTTCGTATGTAGATTTCAAATTTTGCATCAAACGAATAGAAACGAATGCTTGGTTAGTTGCATTCAAACGAATAATTGCTTCACGCATTTTTGTGCCGAAAATCCAAATAAATGCAAACCCTTTCATGATTGAATTGAACTCATAAGCATAGTCAACAAACACTTTGTATGTGCTACCGATGAATCGGTCTTGCAAAGACAAATCTTGTTTAAAGTTTGCTTCATAATCGGGGTCAATTGTATTAAGCGGTACATTACCCGCAGCCATTATGAATACATTGCCTTTATATTTTCGTTCACCACGACCATTCAAAATTGATGGTGGCAATTTTTGCCCCGTGTTAGGGTCAAAATCATATTCCTTGATTTTTGCCAAACCTTCATTTAACAAACCCGCGGTGTTAGGGTCAATTTTTGGTAACTCATCCAACAATAATACACAACCATCAACTTTTGTCATGTTGCCATTATCATCAATAATTTCGTTAGACCAAGCCATTGTGAATTTACCCTCTTGATAACCATCAATAGTTTGACCACCAACAATATCAATTGGAGATGTGAATTGGTTACAGTTAATTGTGATGAGTGACCATCCCAAAATCTTGGCAACCCCACCCGCACTAAATGTTTTACCCGTTCCCGCACCACCATATAAGTAAACATTGTTTTCGGCTTGAACATCACTCAATATCTTTTGAATGATAGGTCTTGTCAAAAAATCATTGTTAGTAGTAGTTGTAGTTTTAACCGAAGCGATATTACGGATAGTCAATTCAACCTTACGGGTTGAGTTCAATAATGCTTTCAAACTATCCGAAAGGTCATTGAAATTGATTTTCCGTTTTGCCAACTCATCAATAACTACTTGACGGATGTCATTGATGTTAGCAACACCACCACCTTGCACGGCCATATTCAAGGCATCCAAAACGGCTTGAACTTCGGGGTCTAATCCCGTAACTCCCGCGTTTGCGGATTGAACTTGAACGCTTCCGATGGATGCAAGTTTTTCTAATTCTTTTTGTGCTTGTTCACGCACGAGCGGTACGGGAGAATTTTTTGCCAAATCCTCTAATCTCGCTATGTTTGATTGATTATCCATTTGAATTTTTTTTGCTAATTATGAATTTCTTACTTCTTGATATACCTCTTGTGCTAATTGGTATGCGGTCTTATTTGTTCCCAATCTATTTTGTAATTCTTTGAAATTAATTCCCGATAAGAAATTTACCGCTAAATTAACACTTCTAAAGTTATTTTTTACTACATCTTGGTCAATACCACTTACCTCGGAAATTACCCGTACCCTATCACTTAAAACTTCTCTTTCAATTTCGGGTGGCGTATTATCTCTCTCACCATCCTCATTTGGACTTTTTGGGCCTTCGGGTTTTCCACCTTTAGGTGGTTGCGGTGGACCTTCGGGTGGAGGACCTTG
>CAZAET010000126.1:0-3153 GCA_964484215.1 uncultured Candidatus Planktophila sp.
CTAAATCATCCACCATTTGCATCGTGATGTGAAGAAAAACAGGTACAAAATCGGCTTCCAATCCCCATTCAAACAGGATTGCTTCGGGGTCGGGTTCGCAATCGTTTGCAATCCACCCTCTTGCTGTGGTTAAAATGTCAACATAGGCGGCTAAATAGTCACCGCCATTGCATCGTGCCACAGCATCAACGAATTCATCCATATTAGCCATTGCTGACCTCCTTTCTGATTGCACCCTCAAGGCGGAGTTGGAAGGTGTGACCCTCCAACTCTGACTCGCGGTACAACATTAACTCCTCACAGGTGATGTCATCACCTCCAAGCCGTGCAACCCACGCCCCAATGCCGCCCACAGGGATGCCCTGTACTTCGGTGTTGCCCTTGGTGTAGGTCAGTGTGTACAGGTGACCTGTACTGCTCTTTCTTGCCCTTGCCATCAGTCGTTATCACGCTCCTCCTTAAAGCACTTTAAAATGTCCTCTTTCATACTGCTCAAAAGGTCGTAAGCGTCCACTGATTCAATCACTGCCGTGATGGTCAATTCGGTGCTGCCACCCCATCCACGCTCACTCTCCAATGCAAGTGAAACGGCACTCTCAATTGCATCGTCATAATCACTGCTGAAATTCTCAACCCAAGTGGTCAAAATTTCATCAATTGATTCAATGCTGTCACCTGTCGTAAACAGGGGATAGATGGAATCCTTTGCCGCTACCTCGTTGTAGGCATTGATTTGGGCTGTGATGCTCTCACGCCAAGCCGTCATAATGTCAAGGCTTTGGTGGATTCGGTTACCGACTGCCGCTTGGGCTTCGGTCAATTGTTCTTTGAACTTCGCTCCTTGAAAAGTCAAGAATTGAATTTGGTCTTCCTGTGGGGTCAATGCTTCCGCATTGGTAGTCCCTGTGTTTGTGTTCTCCATTATTTTGTTTCAATTATTTTAAAAGTTTCGCTCAAAGGATATTCCATTTCATCCTCATAATATTCCATTGTTACACCCATCGTGATAAGCAACTCAAGTGCTTCCCTTGGGATGTCAAATACACCATCGTAATCCATCAGTGATTTGTCCTCTGACCACCATATGCCGATATGCTCTACAAACTCATCATTGCCGTCAGCGTCATACACTATCCATTCAATGCATCCCCCTGTACCATCGGGTCGGGGGAAAAACTCCATCGTGGAGTACATCCTGTCACTGACAGGAAGCACTCCAAAACTGCCCACCTTGTTGATGGGTGAGTAGAACTCGCAGGTCAAATTAGTCATTGTTTTCTGCCTCCTGTGCAGGGTCAATAGTCACACTGATTTGTGCTGCTTGGTAGATTTGGTTGAACTTCGTAGAATCTGCAAATACTTGCAAAATCTTTTCAATTACTTGGGCTTTGAACAGGCTCTCTTTGCCGTGGCGCAAACGCCATTCATCATCTTTGTAGATGCCTGTTTCAAAACTCTGCTTGCCGTACTCTGCTGTACGCTTGGCGTTGTCTGCAATTTCTTGAATTGCTTCTGCTGTGAGCCGCGCTGCTTCCGCTGCACTAAACTCAATTGTGTGGGTACTCATATGTTTGGTATGTTTTTTGCTCTCTTGCAGGCTCTGCCCCTGCCACCATCACGGCTACGCTGTTAGAGATTGTCAACCAATCTACCTATCCATATTTCAAAGAACATCCTGCCAAGGGCAGCCGCTATCAAATCAGAGGTGGAGCAAATGCTGCTCCTGTAGCGGAATGGGTGAAACACCCTGTTTGTGTATGTCAGAACTGCTGACACATAGTCCAAAAGTGTGCCACCGATGACAGCAGCCGTGCCAAAGTGCCTCAAGCCCAATAAAATCAAGGGTTTACAGCCGTGCCACAAATTTTGGCACACTTTTTGATTACCGACCTATTACCTATACACTTTGGACACTTTTCTTGGACATATCCCTGCCAAAGCCGTTTGGCACACTTTTTGTTACAGGAGGGATACTATGGACGCAAATATCTATCAGAAAAGAGTGACTACCCTTGCCGTGGGCATAGTGGAGTCTTACGCAACAGCCTATCCCAAACTACAGGAAGTGGAAGATGCTGTCAATCGCATTGTTGTACAGGAGAGCCTATCCTTTGTTCTTCGCAACATCAAAGCCATCCAACAAGTTAACGCAGAGTCAGATGACATTGAATTTTGGAAGGATGTATTTTGGAGCATTACGCAACATTACCCATTATAACTAAATTTGCGATTATGCCAAGAATAACCGAAATCAGAAAAAACCATCCTTTTGTTGCGATGCCTAAAGTTCAGAAGGAGTATGCCACAGCAAAATTCGCGTACATTGACAGGAAAGGTCAAGAATGGGATTTCTCGCGATATGAGAAAGCCAACATTTTGAGCAATGGTGATACAAACACCAAGACAGCCAAGAACACACGCAAAACCAAAATCCTGTATTTAGTACCTGCTACTAAAAGTGGTGTAAATTACTGCGAGAAAGCCTCTAAAGGTTGTATCGCAAGTTGTTTGTTTAGTGCAGGCAGGGGTGCATTTGTGAATGTCATCAATGCACGCAAAAACCGCTCATACCTGTACAACCAATTTGAGGATTTTTTCCTGCAAAAAATCACCAAAGAACTTGCGAAAGAAGCCATAAAATTGGGCAAACAGGGTAAGGTTCTTGCAGTGCGTTTGAATGGTACATCAGATTTGCCATTCGTAGAAATGCTCTATATGAAAGGGCTGCTCTCTGAACTGCCAAAAAACATTGTATTTTACGATTACACGAAACACAAAGAGAAAGCAGGAGAACGCAAGATTGGTGGGTTCAGATATGTAGTCACTTTTTCGCGCAGCGAAGACAATGGTAAAGAGGCTTTGCAGGTTCTTGACCAAGGAGGTATTGTCGCTGTGGTTTTCAGAGGTCAGACCTTGCCCAAATATTGGTTTGGATACAAAGTTGTTGATGGTGATGAGCGCGATGATTTAATGTTGGATTTGAACCCAAGGAAAGGAAATGGTATCGTGATTGGTTTGAGGGCAAAAGGTCAAGCCAAAGGAGAAGTCAGAGGCTTTGTAATTGACTGCGACTCATTAAATGATTGTAGAGTATTATGATGTTGACAGCAGTAGAATTGGAACTCCTCCGCGCTTTGGTGGAGGAGGAAATGT
>CAZAET010000127.1:0-3112 GCA_964484215.1 uncultured Candidatus Planktophila sp.
TTGGAACACTTTCGCAAGGCAGCGTTCTCTCACTTCCAGCTGATTCCAATGAGCGCATCATCTTCGCTTTAGAAGGCGAAGAATTTCTTATTGAGTACGGACACAATGGGGCAAATTCAAGCCAAGTATTAGGTGGTCGCAAATCTGTGTTTCACGGACCATCTGATTTCATTTATCTACCCATCAATACTTCAGCAACCATCAAAGGCTTTGGTCGTATTGCAGTTGGTGAAACTCCTGCAAAGATCGCCAAAACTGTTCGCTTCACTCCTAAAGAAGAAGTTTCAATCACTCTTCGTGGTGCAGGTCGCGAAACTCGTCAGGTGCATAACTTAGGAATGCCCGAGACTCTTGATGCGGATCGCATGATTGTCTGCGAAGTAATTGTTCCTGCAGGCAACTGGTCAGGTTCTCCTTCGCATAAGCACGATGCCTATATCGCTGGCAAAGAATCTAACCTTGAAGAGATTTACTACTTTGAAAGCGCAGTTACTCGCGGGGCAACAACCCCAACAACATCATCACCATTCGGATATTTCCGCGGCACCTCAGCAGATTCACGTCCGTACGACGTCAATGAAGAGATTCATTCAGGCGATGTTGCACTTGTTCCGTACGGATGGCACGGACCAGCCGCAGCAGGACCTGGTTATGACCTTTACTTCTTCAATGTGATGGCTGGCCCCGATCCAGAACGTGCATGGAATGCAACGGATCATCCAGATCAGGCTTGGATTCGTGACACTTGGCAATCCCAGCAAACAGACCCAAGATTGCCCTACGGAGCTTAGGAAGGAATTGATATGGCCACTCGCAGAATGACAGTTAGCCAAGCAATTGTTGAATTCCTTTCACACCAATACACCGTCGATGGCGATCACCGCGAACGCACAATTCAAGGCGTCTTCGGAATCTTTGGCCACGGAAATGTTGCTGGTATTGGACAGGCGCTTAAGCAACTATCTGTCGAAGAACCTTCACGCATGCCGTACTTCCAAGCGCGCAATGAACAAGCGATGGTGCACGAATCAACTGCCTTTGCTCGCATGAAGCGCCGTCGTGCCACCTTTGCATGCACAGCATCCGTTGGTCCAGGTGCCACAAATATGCTCACAGGTGCCGCAGTTGCAACAACTAATCGCTTACCTGTACTTCTTCTGCCTTCAGATACCTTTGCAAATCGTTCATCAGATCCAGTTCTTCAACAGCTCGAGATGCCACATGATGCAACGCTCTCTGTGAACGATGCCTTCAAGCCACTTTCACGTTTCTTCGATCGTGTACAGCGACCTGAGCAAGTTTTCTCTGCGCTCTTAAGTGCGATGCGTGTACTGACCGATCCATCTGAAACAGGTGCAGTCACAATCGCACTTCCCGAAGATGTACAGGCAGAAGTTATTGATGTGCCTGAAGAATTTCTGGCAGATCGCGAATGGCATATCCGTCGTCCACGTGCAGAAGCTGCGCTTCTTGCAAGCGTTGCACGAGTCATTGCTGGTGCTAAGCGCCCATTAATCGTTGCAGGTGGCGGAGTCATTTACTCTGACGCACACGATGCGCTTCAAGCATTCGTCGAACAGACCAAGATTCCTGTTGGAACTTCACAAGCAGGTGTTGGTTCACTTAACTGGGATCACCCACAACTTCTCGGTTCTGCAGGTGCAACCGGCACAACAGCTGCAAATAGAGCAGCTCATGATGCTGATGTTGTTATCGGAATTGGTACTCGCTACAGCGATTTCACCACATCAAGCCGTACTGCTTTCCAGAACCCAGATGTTCGCTTTATCAATATCAACATTGCCTCATTTGATGCTTATAAGCATGGAAGTGCGTTGCCAGTAGTCGCCGATGCACGCGAGACTCTGACTGAACTCACTTCGCTTCTCAGCGGTTTCTCCACTTCAACCGAATATCAGAAGAAGTATTCAAGCGATAAGGCCGAGTGGGATGCCGTTGTTGATGCCGCTTTTGTAGATCAGAAGCTCGCATTGCCAAGCCAGACTGAAATCATTCACGCAGTTCAATCGGCATCGGATTCAACAGATACCGTTATTTGCGCTGCTGGTTCTTTGCCGGGCGATCTCCACAAACTCTGGCGTGTGCGTTCACCACTTGGCTATCACGTTGAATACGCCTTCTCATGCATGGGATACGAGATCGCCGCAGGACTTGGTGCAGCTCGCGCTGGTGCTACTCCTATCGTGATGGTCGGCGATGGTTCATATTTGATGATGCATACAGAAATCGTTTCCGCAGTTGCTGAAGGACTTAAGGTAATCATCGTTCTTATCCAAAACCACGGCTTTGCCTCCATTGGTCATCTCTCTGAAGATATTGGTTCACAACGATTTGGTACGCAGTATCGATTCAAAGACCAAGCTGGCAATAACTTTGAGAACGGTGAAAAACTTCCGGTCGATCTCGCGGCAAATGCTGCCAGCCTTGGCATCAACGTGATCGATATTAAGCAGACAGCAAATGCAATTGCAGATCTTCATGAGGCAGTAAAGAGTGCAAAGCAATCTGCAACTTCAACTCTTATTCACATTAATAGCGATCCAATGCTCTATTCACCCGGCGGAGAAGGCTGGTGGGATGTTCCTATCGCCCCTGTTTCAAACCTTAAGAGCACGCAAGATGCTTATGCCCAGTACAAAACAGAAATTGCGCAACAACGTCCGTTGCTTGGTAACGGCGTAGAAGATAAGAAATAGGAGCAGATCCATGACACAACAAATCCGCGTAGGCACAGCACCTGATTCATGGGGCGTCTGGTTTCCAAATGAGCCGCATCAGGTTCCATGGGATCGCTTCCTTGATGAAGTTGTTGAAGCGGGTTACCACTGGATTGAGCTTGGTCCTTATGGATACCTTCCAACGGACCCAAAGCAGCTTGAAGATGAACTTGGTAAGCGCAATCTCAAGATGACTGCCGGAACTGTATTTACAGGTTTTCATAAAGAAGATGAGAGCCAGTGGCAACGTGCGTGGGATCAGGCGCTTGCTGTTGCAAATCTTGTCTCTAAGTTAGGCGTTGAACACCTTGTTGTTATTCCTGATCTATGGCGCGATGACAAGACCGGCCAAGCGCGCGAATCACGCACACTTT
>CAZAET010000128.1:0-3104 GCA_964484215.1 uncultured Candidatus Planktophila sp.
CGCATATCGATGCGATCCATCAGTGGTCCAGAAAGCTTTCCTAAATAACGACGCACCTGCACCGACGAACATGTGCAGTTGCGACCTTTGCCTGTGTACTTTCCGCAAGGACATGGGTTTGCGGCAAGCACCAGGAGAAAATGCGCAGGAAAAGTTATGTTTCCAACGCTGCGAGCAATTGTGATGGTTCCGGATTCAAGTGGTTGGCGTAACGAATCGAGAACGCCGATTGCGCATTCAGGTGCTTCATCGATAAAGAGCACGCCATGATGAGCCAAGCTGCACGCACCTGGTTTGATGACATGAGAACCTCCACCAACAATAGAAGCTCGCGAAGCTGTGTGATGAGGCGAAACTATGGGCGCAACTAGTGACATAGGAGAACGCGAACCCAGCGCACCCGAAATTGAATGCACGGCAGTGACTTCGAGTGCCTGATCAATTGTGAGTGAAGGAAGAATGGTTGGAATGCGCGATGCAATCATCGTCTTACCTGTTCCTGGTGGACCAATGAGAAGTAGATGATGACCGCCGCTCGCCGCGACTTCTGCAGCAAAGCGCGCCTTCATCTGCCCCGCAACATCGGCAAAGTCGAGATATTCATCGACATCAGTTCTTTCTAAATCGAGTTCTTGAAGAACGGAATATTCGCCGGTGCGACCCCATAAGAGAACTTCTCGAAGGGAATCAAAGGTAAGGATCTGCATCTGTGTCATCAACGCTGCCTCGGAACGATTAGCAGCCGGAACAATTGCCCGAGTGATTCCGGATTTATAAGCTGCAATGAGCGCTGGCAATACCCCGCGAACAGCGCGAACCTTTCCGTCGAGTGCCAGCTCGCCAAGCACGACCATGGATGCAAAAGGTTCTTGTGGCACAGTGCCGTTCGCAATCAGGATTGCCATCGCAATTGAGAGATCGAAGCTGGAACCACTCTTTGGTAACCAAGCGGGTGAGAGCGAGACAGTTACCTTTCTATTGGGCCAGACCTCATTGCAATTTGAAATCGCAGCTCGTACCCGGTCACGAGATTCTTGAAGGGCAGCATCTGGTAACCCCAACAATGAATACATTGGAATTCCATCAGAAATATCTACTTCGATTTCAACAACGCTTCCGGTGAGCCCAAGAAGGGCGATGCTCTGAGTCTGGCCAATGCTCATAACAAATTACCTCGGTATTCCAAGGTGTGAGTGCCATCGGCAGCAATCAGAATTGCAACGACATCGATTGTGTATTCGCATCCCAGGCATCCATGCGTTGCCAACCATCCCATCGCAAGGCGCTGCATGCGATGTGCTTTATCGCGATTAATTGCCTCGAAGGGATGACCGAATGCCAGAGAGCTACGAGTCTTTACCTCGATGAAGTGAAAGGCGCCATCGCTACTGAGTGAAACTAGGTCTATTTCACCTTCACGTATGCGCCAATTGCGATCGAGGATTTCATCTCCACGGGCCAATAAATATTGCGCGGTTACTTCTTCACCAAAAGCACCTGTGCGCTGCTTTGCTCCTGGACGTTTAACTCTAGCCACCATGCGCGGGAGGTTAGGGGTTGGTCATTACTTCAGTTTAAGAAAAGCGGGCACCTGTGGAAACTATTGAAGAAGCGCTGCGATATTTGAAAACGATTTACGGTGTTCTATACACGGACCATGTTCGGCAAGAGCTTTCGTGTGCACAGCAGTGATATAGCCCTTATGTTTTGCAAAACCATATTGAGGATAAGTCTTATCTAACTCAATCATCATGCGATCACGAGTTACCTTGGCGATAATGGATGCAGCGCTAATTGCAGTCACAACTTGATCGCCCTTCCACACCGCAACATTGGGAATAGCTAACCCTTCGATGGCATATCCATCAGTCAGTACATATGCCGGCTCAATGGAAAGCCCCTTCACTGCACGGCGCATTCCATCGAGATTTGCTGCATGCACACCGCGTTCATCGATTTCAGATGGCGGAACAATGATGACGCTGACGCTTTCGGCGATATTCATAATCACATCAAAGAGAATCTCGCGTTTACTTTCAGAGACTTCCTTCGAATCGCGCACTTCAGCTAGCTCTGGTGCATTGGGATCTTTGAGAATGACTGCAGCAACAACTAGTGGACCTGCACACGGTCCGCGACCTGCCTCATCAACACCTGCAATAGGTGCGATTCCTGCGTTACGAAGAAGTTCTTCGATCGCTTTCATAATGTTTGCGGTGAGTAATTACTTGATGGGGTTCTGGCCTGGAACTAATCCAACGCTCTTGATTGGCCAGATTGTTGCAAAGACTTGGCCAGTTACTTTAGAGACTGGAACAAAACCATTATTGACATCATCTTGGTGATAGCGAGAGTCAGCAGATGAACCGCGGTGATCTCCCATTACCCAGATTTTTCCTTCTGGGACAGTGATGTTGAAATCTAAATCGCTCGCCTTATTGCCAGCAAAAATATATGGCTCAGAAGTTTCCTTGCCGTTAATTGTCAGCTTGCCGTTATTGCAGCAAATGACCTTGTCTCCAGCTACGCCAATGACGCGCTTAACAAGGTACTGCTTTGCAGGATTAGGAAGAACGCCAACAGTGACGAGGCCATCTTTAATTTTTCCAAGAATTTTATTTCCTGATGCTTCATATGGTTCAGGGAGCCAATTAGCAGGATCACGGAAGACCACAACATCGCCGCGATTAATTGTCTTTGAGATAAATGGAAGCTTGTTAACTGCTACGCGATCACCAATTTGAAGTGTGTTCTCCATAGAGCCCGAAGGGATATAGAAAAACTGCACAAGGAAGGATTTGATAAGAAGTGAAACGGCGAGCGCAACGATTATGAGAATCGGGAACTCACGAAGGACTGAGCCCTTGCGTGACATGTGAAGAGAGTTAGTTACTTGGATTCTTCAGTTGCTGGTGCTTCTGCAACTGGTGCTTCTTCTGCAACTGCTTCAACGACTGGCGCTTCGACAACAGCCTCTACGACCGGAGCTTCAACTACTGCCTCAGCCACTGGAGCTTCTGCGACAACAGCCTCTGCGACCGGAGCTGGAGTTGAAAGAATTCCATCACCGTAGCCAACAATGCCATCGCGCTTTTCGCGAATCT
>CAZAET010000129.1:0-3074 GCA_964484215.1 uncultured Candidatus Planktophila sp.
CCCTTGATCGCATCGCGGCTCTCGTTGATATTTTGGGTTCACCACAACTGACCTACCCAACAATTCATATTGGTGGCACAAACGGTAAGACCACGACATCGCGAATGATTGATTCATTGCTCTTTGAGATGGGTCTTCGTACAGGCCGATTTACCAGCCCACACCTAGAGAGTTTTCTTGAGCGCATTGCGATAAATGGGCAACCTATAGATGCAAAAGCTCTAATCTTCTCTTTCAACGATATTTCCGCTTATTTTGATTTGATGGATACAAAGTTTGAACATCCAATCTCATTCTTTGAAGCAATCACCGCACTTGCATTTGCAGCCTTTGCAGAACACCCAATCGATGTTGGAGTAATCGAAGTTGGCATGGGCGGCTTATGGGATGCCACAAATGTTGTCGATGCTGACGTATCAGTGATCATGCCCATCGGCCTTGATCACACTGAATATCTGGGCGAAACCCTTGCGGAGATTGCTCAGACAAAGGCCGGAATCATCAAAGAAGGTGGCTTTGTAGTTCTTGCGCAGCAGGAACCTGAATGCGCAGTAGAACTCCTTAAGCAGGCAGCTCTTGTCGGTGCCGATGTTGCTCGTGAAGGTATTGAGTACTCAGTCATCTCGCGTTCAATCGCAGTGGGTGGCCAGTTGCTCACGATTCAAGGCGCAAAAGATGTGTACACAGATATCTTCATTCCTCTTCATGGAAAGCACCAAGCATCTAATGCAGCTGCAGCTTTAGTTGCAGTTGAAGCATTCTTCGGAGATCAAGAACTTGATATCGAAGCAGTTCGCGCTGGCTTTGCAAATGTCACATCACCTGGTCGCTGTGAAGTTGTGCATCGCGACCCAACCATCATTTTGGATGCAGCCCATAACCCACACGGTGCTTCAGCACTTGCCGATACGATTCAAAGCGAATTTACATTCGATGATGTGATTGGAATCTTTGCTCCCATGGGGGATAAGGATGTTCGCGGAATTTTGCTTGAACTTGAACAGGTCATGGATTCGATTATCGTCACAGCTAACTCTTCATCACGGGCCATGAAGGTCAACGAACTCGAACTCATTGCCGCTGAAATATTTGGAAGTGATCGTGTCTTCTCCGCTGATTCACTTACAGAAGCAGTCGATAAGGCAATTAAGGATTCGATTCGCCCCTTGAGTGAAGACACCATTGGGATTCTGATAACTGGTTCTGTAGTGACAGCTGGTGAAGCGCGCACTATTCTTCGTAAGAAATTCGCGAAGGAAGAGAAGTAATGCGCATTCTTGGTTCTGCAGTACTCGTTATGGAATTTTTTGTGATGGGCTTTGCGATGTTGCTTGCGAAAGATAACCACGAACCATCAACAATCATCGCCGGCGCAGTTATCGCCATTTTGATGCTGCTCACCCCTGGTCTTCTCAAGAAGCGCTCAGGTTGGATTCTCGGATCTATCTTGCAATTTCTGATGATTGGCTATGCCGTTGTGGTGCCTTCTATGGCCATCGTGGGGCTTATTTTCGGAGGACTCTGGATTGCTGCCATTGTGGTGGGGCGCAGGGGTGAGGCCATCCGCGCCGAACTCATGGCATCACGCACTCCCAACCCCTAATAGACTGCTCCCGTGAGCACAGAAAAGACACTCGTCCTAGTTAAGCCAGATGGCGTTGCACGTGGTTTGGTCGGCGAAGTCATCGCTCGTATCGAAGCTAAGGGTTACAAGATCGTTTCGCTTCGTATGTTGCAAGCAGATCGCGCGTTACTAGAAAAGCATTACGCAGAACACCAGGGCAAGCCATTCTTCGAACCACTAGTTGAGTTCATGATGTCAGGTCCGATTGTTGCTCTCGTTGCTGAAGGCAATCGCGTCATCGAAGGCTTCCGTTCACTCGCAGGAGTAACAGATCCAACTGTTGCTGCTCCCGGAACTATTCGCGGAGACCTTGCACGCGATCAAGGAACAAAGGTTGTACAAAATATTGTTCACGGTTCAGATTCGCCAGAATCTGCAGCTCGTGAAATTGCTATCTTCTTCGAGGGGAAATAAATGTCTAACAGAATGTCATTCATCGGCCGCGATATGGCGGTTGACCTAGGTACCGCTAACACTCTTGTCTATGTGCGCGGTCGTGGCATTGTTCTTAACGAGCCATCAGTAGTAGCTGTTAATCAAGATACTGGCGGCATCCTTGCTGTAGGTCTTGAGGCAAAGAAGATGATCGGCCGTACCCCTGGCAACATCGTCGCTATCCGTCCACTGAAAGATGGCGTTATCGCAGACTTCGATACAACAGAGCGCATGCTCCGCTACTTCATCCAGAAAGTTCATCGTCGCAGCTACTTGGCTAAGCCACGTATCGTCGTCTGCGTTCCTTCAGGTATCACTGGCGTCGAACAGCGCGCTGTGAAAGATGCTGGCTATGCAGCTGGCGCACGTAAGGTTTATATCATCGAAGAACCGATGGCAGCTGCTATCGGTGCAGGTCTTCCAATCCACGAACCAACAGGAAACATGGTTGTAGATATTGGTGGCGGTACTACTGAGGTTGCAGTTATTTCACTCGGTGGAATCGTTACTGCACTCTCTATCCGTATCGGTGGAGATGAGCTCGATCAGTCGATTATTAACTGGACTAAGCGCGAATACTCACTTCTTTTGGGTGAGCGCACCGCTGAAGAGATCAAGATGGCTATTGGTTCTGCTTACCCACTTCAGGGAGAAAACGATGCAGAAATCCGCGGTCGCGATCTAGCAACAGGTCTTCCAAAGACAATCGTTGTAACAGCTGCTGAAATTCGTAAGGCACTTGAAGAACCTGTAAATCAGATTGTTAACGCAGTAAAGGCAACTCTCGATAAGTGCCCACCAGAACTTTCATCAGATCTCATGGATCGCGGAATTGTTCTTACAGGAGGAGGCGCACTTCTTAAGGGTCTAGACGAGCGTCTTCGTAAAGAGACAGGAATGCCAATCCACATTGCAGACCGTCCTCTCGATGCAGTTGTCGAGGGTTCAGGTAAGTGCATTGAAGAGTTCGAAGCCCTTGAAAAGGTTTTGATCTCCGAGCCTCGTCGATAGGTAA
>CAZAET010000130.1:0-3059 GCA_964484215.1 uncultured Candidatus Planktophila sp.
CCAAATATGAACGGCCATAAGGTAAATAGTTAACATCTGTTAACAATCTAAAGTGGGCCATTTCATAGTTATCAAAATAAATGCCAGGTTGATTATCATTAAATGTACCTAAATTAGGTGCTCCATAATAACCAGAACCACCAGCATAAATACCTTCTGGTGAGTATCTAAATCTTACAGCATTTGGATGTTCTTTATCATAATTTTCTTGTCTTTCAATATGGTAAGCAGTATACGGAATTACATTGTAAACACCATATTTTTCAGCTATTTCTAATTTAAGGAAAAAGTCACCATATTTACACATTTGGCGAATCCAAGACCAAAGATTAAACTCAATATTCAATACATCATAAAACAAGTTATAAAGAATTTGTTGAATATCTTCATCACTAGATTTAATATGTAATACTTCACCTAAATCATTTTTTAAAGTAGATTCATCTGAGATAATATCTAAAGCTGAAGCTACAATAGCATCATAATCCATATTATCATAGTCTGAATAGACCATGGTTCTAAGATATTGCCAGTTAACATTAATTTGAGCTCCTAATAATGAAGAAGCAGCTGGAGAGTATAAACGATTATACCTATCCATTAATGAGTTTGTTGCTATATCTCCTGAACGTTGAATGGAATCAACATCCATTACTTTTAATTCATTTCCACCCGCATTTCTAATGATAACATCTGTTGAAAACAGTCGTTGTAGTCGGGTGAATAAACCAGTATCTGCCATTTTTTATTTTTTTATATATTATAAATATTATAGTAACCAACTAATGTCCTCATGCCCGTGATCTGTTTCAATACTATATGGGTTTCTTACTTGGTTTGAACTATATCCACCAGTATACGTAGATTTTCTCATATTGCCAAGGGCAGCGCGAGTTAAGTCTTGAGATTGTTGTTGAAATTTTAAAGATGTGTCTCTTAAGAACATCCCCATACCAAAACTCATTACTAAATCATCATTATAACCGCTTTGAGCCTCTGGTCTTCCATTACGCCATATGAATACTTTCATTTCCTCTAACAACCGTTTAGAACGAATTGTTACAGAACGATCACCAACATATTCTCTAAATTTATTTACTACAAGAGGTCTTGTTCTTAAAGACATTGTAAAACCAGGAGTCATACTAGAATCACCTTCATAAATTTTAAGATAAGATTCAGCTGTTAATTGATCTGATTTAGGTGAATGGTATAAGTTTCTATATCCTCTTTCAATTACAGCATCTAATGTGGCCCAGCCTACAGAAGCATTTTCAACTACTAATAAAGCATTATTATATTCAGAAGCTAAACCTACTAAAAAATATCCAAATTCTTTAGGTGGTAATTGTCCTTTGTATTCTGCTACTTGTGTATTAGTAGCAATATCAATTATATGGCATGCTGAAGAGTCCTTACCATCACCACGAGCAACATCTGCTAATACCATGTATTCTCTAGTATAATCAGCTGGTTCCCATATCCACAAGTTTTGGTCAGCTCCTCTTCGCTCTACTGGATCCTGGATTGTTGTTGTTTTTATAAATTCAACCCATTCAGAATAAAATACAACATCACCTGAAGTACTAAAATCACAATCACATTCTTGGGCTGCTAATCTAGGGTCACCTAATAATTCATCTTGGCGTTTTCTCCAGTTTTCATCTCGTTCAGGGTGAACATACCAAGGTAATTTAATAGGTAAAAAGTCATTATCTTGAGATTCAGCTGAAACCCATGTCTTATGAAACCAGTTACCAGTTCCAAAAGGAGTAGATAATACAATTGCGCCACCACCTGTAGCTAATGTTTGTTGAGCAGAAGCCCAAATCTCACCAATGTTTTCAATAAATGCTGCCTCATCCACTATCAACAAAGAAACAGCTTCTGATCGACCTGCATCACTTGATGCTGAAGTTGCTTTAATTTGAGACCCGTTATTTAATCGTAGTGTTAATTTGTTATGTTCATCTGCTGGTATTTTAAGCCATGAAGGTAAGTTATCATACATAAACTTAACCTTTGTAACCATGTTTTTAGCTGTATCTTGTTTTGTAGCGATACACAACACGTTTTTATCCTTTTGGAATAACATTAACCATAAAGAATAACCAGCAGCTAAAGTTGAAATACCTAATTGACGAGATTTAAGTACAATTGAATATGGATTATCTTTCCAAAGATTTAATACTTTATCTTGAAAAGGATATAAATTAAATATTACTCGACCCCTTTGTGGATGCTGAATATTACAGTATTTTCTCATAAAGTGGGCCGGATCTTGGGCGCACTTAATGTATTCTTCTCTTATTATTTGTCTTAAATCTTGACTCATAAAAGGGCTATAATAAGACCAATAGTAGTTACAAAAAAGGCAGCTATAGTACCTCTAACTTTAGATTCTAGATCAGATATTTTTTTATTTCTTTCTTCAATCTGTCCATCTTTAGCTTTAATAACACCTTTTTGATCTTCTATTTTGCCTTCTAAAACTATTCTTGTAGTATCACAAATAAATAAGGCACTATCCTGTCTAAGGATAACTGTATTCATAGTAGAGATAGAATCACGAGCAATTACTAACTCTTTTTTAAGATTATCTCTATCGGCTTTAACTAACAAAGCATTTTTTAATGATTTAATAGGTACTATTACCGTTGAATCACTTAAACGCTGTTGTGAACTGGCTGATGATATCATCATCAGACATATTATTAAGGCGATCACGTTCTTTTTCATATTGATCTTTATATTGTTGAGCTTTTTTAGCAATACCTGCTAATTTAGCTTTGTCTATTTCTATTAATGAATCTAAAACTTTTCTAGTAGAGTCTAAAGTTGAAATAAGTGTATCTTTTTTACTAATTTCAATTGTTAAAGAATCTATAGTTTTTTGGTATTGTTTGTCTTTGTCTGAAGAGTAACTTTGTTTGTAAGTGAATAACCCATAGATGATTACACCTAATAAACAAACTAAAACCAATTGCAAAAGAAATTTTTTCATATTAATCAACTAATCCATCAGTATCAATTTTAACGTCTCTTTCTTTAAACGCTTT
>CAZAET010000131.1:0-3043 GCA_964484215.1 uncultured Candidatus Planktophila sp.
CAGCAAGAAGACCCATTTCACCGAAGTGGTTTGAGCGGTATCCAGCCATCCAACCGAAAGCATCATCAGGTGATCCCTGCATGATCTGTGCGAAGTTATTCTGGAAGTCATCTGAGTTGACTTGCTGAGCAACTACCTTTGCACCGGTCTTCTTTGTAAAGGCATCGTTTACAGCCTTAGCAATCTTGTCTCCTGTTGCGCCACCGCCACGTGTTGTCCACTTGACTGTGCTGCCTTTCAATCTTGTCGCTGCGCTTGCAGACTCTGCTGTGAGTGCGCTACCGGTTGCAAGTGCTGCTCCACCGATTGCTGCGCCCTTGAGTACTGAGCGGCGAGAAACTACGTTCTTCTCTTCTGACATTTTCGTCCTTTTCTCTAAGGTTGAAATTTCAACGAGCCTCGATTTATGAGGGTGCACAAATCTTCGACGTGCTGAATCTAGGGGTTACGGGGGTGTTGAACCTAGGAAGTTCGGGTAACGAATTGGTAAAGATTGAGCGGGGTGAGGGCTAGGCGGGCTTCTCTTCTAGGTACAAGGCCACGGAGTTAATGCACCAGCGTTCATCAGTTGGGACGTCATAGCCCTCGCCGGAAAATACGTGGCCGAGGTGGGAGTCACAGTTTGCACATCGAACTTCGGTGCGGATACGTGGAGCGAGTGAGCGATCTTCGATCAGCTTTACAGCATCGTCTGCAGTTGGCGCGTAGAAAGATGGCCATCCGCATCCGGAATGAAATTTGGTTTCAGATTTGAACAGTTCATTGCCACATGCCTTGCAACGATAACTTCCAACTTTATCTGTGTCGGTGTATTCACCGGTAAATGGACGTTCTGTTGCACCTTCCCGCAGAACAGCATAGGAAAGCGGATCGAGTCGAGACTTAAGTTCTTCTTCGTTGATAGCGCCCATGTTCTAAATATCCCTACCGAGGAATTCGAAGGCCCTGCATACCGCCATCGACGGCGAGAGAGGTTGCGGTAGTTGAACCTTGCAAAGGACTTGCGAGGTAACAGAGGGCGCGCGCAACTTCGTCAGCGCTGACAAGTCTTCCTAGAGGTTGACGAGCTTCAAGTGCTTTGCGCTCAGCTTCTGGATCAGCAGCTTGCGCCAATAATCGTTGAACCCATGGAGTATCTGCAGTTCCTGGATTAACGCAATTGACGCGAATTCCTTCGGCAACATAATCGTTAGCCATCGCCATAGTGAGTGAAAGAACTGCGCCCTTTGTCGAGCTGTAAAGCGCGCGCTTTGGAATACCTGCAGTAGCCGCAACAGAGCAGACGTTAACGATTGATGCGCACTTGCTCTTGCGAAGAAGCGGAAGCGAATATCGCGCTGTGCGAACAATTCCTACAACGTTGATATTCATTACCTTGTTCCACTCATCAGATGGATTGGCCTCGACATTGCCAACAGCGCTAATTGCAGCGCTATTAATAAGTATGTCTAGCTGTGAAATTTTGGCAAAAGCAGCTTCGACTGATGCGTCATCGCTCACATCACATTGAATCCACTGACCGACGCCAGCAAGCCCGCCTTCTGCAATATCTAAACCAAAGACAGTGGCTCCACCGTCAGCAAGCATTTTTGCAGTTGCAAGTCCGATGCCAGAGCCGGCACCGGTAACAGCTGCAGTGAGACCTTTGAATTCAGACATTAAGCGTTTGCCCATTCTTTTCCATGCGGGAATGTGAAATCAGCAATTGATTGTGCATACATTTCTCCGCCTGTGCCTGGATCAACTGGAGGCATGTAATGCGCATTCTGAATATTTGTTGGAACAACAAAGTGTTCGTGTAAGTGATCCACGAATTCAACAACACGTCCATCATGATGGCCAGTAACAGCGACTGCATCAAACATCGCAAGGTGCTGAACAAGTTCGCAGAGACCGACGCCACCTGCGTGAGGACAGACTGGGACTCCGAACTTTGCAGCCATCAAGATGTTTGCAATATTCTCGTTCACGCCAGCAACACGTGTTGCATCAATCTGCATAAATGAGAATGACTTGGCCTGAAGCATCTGCTTAAAGAGAATGCGGTTCATGCCGTGTTCTCCAGTTGCAACTCGAACCGGTGCAATCGCCTTTGCAATCGCTGCATGGCCAAGAACATCATCTGGGTTAGTTGGTTCTTCAACCCAATGAAGGTTTACATCTCCAATGCCCTTAATCCATTCAATAGCTTGGTTTACATCCCACACCTGGTTTGCATCGATAGCAATCTTGATATCCGGGCCAACTGCTTCACGTGCAAGACGCAGGCGACGCTTGTCATCTTCAAGAGATCCGCCGCACTTCAATTTAATAAGTGTGTAACCGTCTGCAACTGCTTCCTTTGCAAGGCGGACCATCTTTTCGTCGCTATATCCGAGCCATCCTGGAGTAGTTGTATATGCAGGAAGTCCTTCAGAGCGAAGCTTTGCTTCATTTGCAGCGCGCTGTGGTTCAGCTTTGCGAAGAATTTCTAGTGCTTCGGCAGGAGTAAGCGCATCAGTGATGTAACGGAAATCTACGAGTTCAACTATCTGCTCTGGTGTCAGATCTGAGAGGAACTTCCAGAGTGGCTTCTTTGCGTGCTTTGTAACGAGATCCCATGCAGCGTTAACAACTGCACCGGCTGCCATTTGGGTAACACCCTTTTCTGGTCCGAGCCAGCGAATCTGTGAATCGCGAACCAAGCTACGAGCGAAGTCGCCCATGCTGGTTGCGAGATCTGCAACATCGCGACCAACTGCATACGGTGCGAGCTGTTCAATCATGTCGCATTGCAAATCATTTCCACGGCCGCATGTAAATACAAAGCCATGACCTTGAAGCGAAGGGTCATCTGTTTCAAGGATGAGAAGGGCTGCCGAATAATCGGGTTCCTTATTCATTGCATCGGAACCGTCGAGACCACGTGAAGTTGGGAATCGAACATCAACAGTTTTAAATCCAGTTACCTTAGGCATGACATCCCTTTGTTTGTTTGAAAACTGACTCTTCGCTTGAACTACAAAATCATATATGATGAATTTATGGCGCGGTATAGCGAAAA
>CAZAET010000132.1:0-3040 GCA_964484215.1 uncultured Candidatus Planktophila sp.
GATCCGTAGGATGCAGAAACGATTCCGATTGCAATCGCAACTCCACCTAAATAAGGAACTGGCTCCTTCTGCGCTTTCCGAGCAAGAGTTGGTGCATCAACAGCGCCAACGCGCAAAGCAATATTGCGAATTGGTGGAGTAATGAATCCGACAAAGACGAGAGTGAGAAAACCGAGTAAGAAAAATTGCTCAATGGAATAAGTCATAGTGAAAAGTTCATCCAGCTAAATAGGTATTAGTTCTGTGCCTTGAAATAATTTGCGCGAAGATCATCGACTTCAGATTTACGATAACGGCGGTGGCCACCCAATGTACGAATCGAGGTGAGCTTTCCTGCCTTTGCCCAACGAGTAACTGTCTTGGGATCTACACCAAAGAGATCAGCAACTTCACGAGGGGTGAGAAGTACCTCTGCATCAGGCAGACGATTCATAAGCTCTCCCACTCAATTCACTCATCGGATTCGGGACTGAAATGTCCGTTTTGCTCCGTAATGACGGGAAGTATTCCTCACGAAATCAGCTGTGGCAATACCGCCGAAGATGAAATCCAGAATGAAATTATCTAGAAGCGCTAAATAGCTGATTCGAAGGCTTGAACTGCGCGCCAACGCGTAACAAGACGCTCATAGCCCTGTCCTGCGATTGAACCATCGCCCGCCGAAAGCCCAGACAAGCTAAATGCAACATCTTCAATGGATGAATCTTCGTTAATCCCATCAAGACCTTGAGCGCGAAGCGCTGAGTCGAGATAGCCAGCCAAACCGCCGTAATCGAGTTCGACGAGCGATTCAGGATGGAAGAGTTCAAGCCAATCAATCATATTTTCAATCTCTTGCTCGACAGGCCCTTGTCCGAAAGCACCAAGAACAGTTTCATGAGAGTTCAGTGCACGTTCGCGTGCCTTCGACATTGTGGTTCGGGCAAATGAGTACGGACCGTCTTCATCTTCTCCGCGCACTCTTTCATCGGGAGTAAAGATAGAGAACCAGCGAGGTGGAATAACCCAATTTTCAGTGATGATGTGGGGCACGCGATCTTCAAGTAAATCAACGCCAGTTGTAATTACCTCTTCGAGTGAAGAAGGAATAAAGAAAGGTGTAATTGAAGATGGAAGTGAATCTTTAAAATCATCAAGGGCTGCCCAGCAACGAGTTGCAGTCGACCACGGAGATACATATCGCGTTCCGTTGATATCGAGAACGTGTGCGCCGTCAGGGCGAACAGCCGGAGGTTCAGGAAAAACTAAACGACGGAGGGCGAGCGCCTGCTCTTCTTTTCGTGAATCAATGGATGCATCAATATTCTGCCAACGAATTCGGTCGACAGGTTCAAATGCTGAAAGGGGTTCGTAAATTCGCAGCGATGCGACATACGGCGTTGGTTTCACGCGCGTGGAATGTAATTGCCTTCAGCAAAAGGATCGTCATCATCCTGGTTTTGCTGATTAGGGACATCTCCGTGGAGTTCCTTTGCAAGGCGATCGAGGTCCATATCTTGAGAGTTGTACTTCAAATCGCGAGCAACCTTGGTCTGCTTAGCTTTTGCACGGCCGCGGCCCATGGGCGACCTCCTTACGAATAGCTGATGTGCCAGGCGCGTAGGTTATCGCGCCTGAGCGCTGGACTCCAAAGCAACGGCAAATGAGCCTGTTTTGACCCGATGACGGAGGGCGAAGTACCCCAAGACCTGCAGAAAGACGCTCAGGGACATCGTAGGGATGCGGAAACGGTGATCTCCGATTGTTCCCATAGAGACGAGCCACGAGATGACGACAGGGATAGCAGAGGCATATGCGAGGTTGGCATAGATGCCCTTCATGGAACGGAGCCAGAAGAATCCGATGAAGAAGAGGGAGATACAACCGATGACCCAGAAGAATGAAATTCCGCGGCCGATTGATTTATAGACAAGGTCATTGCCTGATTGGCTGCCCTTTGCGATATTGACGATCGGATTGACTTTGAGCCATGGATTGCGCGCCATAGTTCCGTTACCGAGTGGACCAGACCATGGTGTCCAGTAGAACCAAGCCTTGTTTATGAAGAGGCGGATTGATTTTCCAGGGTTGCTTGCATACCACTTGATGACACACTTCACGACATCGTTATCGGTGACTGCCGTTGCTGGTGGAACTGGCTCGCAAGGAACATCAGGACCAGTGTGCGCGTATCCACCTTGGGTCTCATCACCTGCGCCGATGCGCATTGTGACGCCCAAGTTTGTTGAGATGACTGATTTATCAATTGATTGAATGTTTCGCTGAATCATAATTGCAGGTGCAAGAGCCATGATTCCAACAACGCCTACAAGAATAAGTGCCTGTGCTTTGCGCCCCTTAGTGATGATCGCCCACAAACCTGCAATAACAATTGAGGTAAGAATCCAGCGAGGCTGCATGAAGGTTGCAAGCGCTGAGAAGAATCCTGCAGAGACAACGCGCAAAATTAATTGGCGATCATGGGTACTTTGACGTGATTTCATAATCAAGCCAACGACCATCAACATACATGCAGCGATTGGGCTTTCATATCCGACAGCTAGAGAACTAAGTGAAAGCGTTGGATTGAATGCGAGTGCAAGGCCGATAAGGAACATATATGGCTGCAACTTGGTGCCACGTAGCTGCTTTACAAAGTAATAGCTTGCGTATGCGTAGAAGATTGATTGGGTAAATGAAATTAGGAAGATGACATGGGCAAGAGAAATCTTTGTTAGAAGCCAGATAAGAATTGGATAGCCTGCTGGCCAGTAAGAAAGAATGCTCTTATCGCTAAAATAACCTTGCTGAAGTAAGCCATCGACGCCACTTAGGTAGTTTTCACCGTCTGCGCCCAGCCATCCACCCAACATCGCGCCATCTGTTCCGCGGATATTGGACATGATGATCAACTTGATAAAGAAGGCAAAAACTGGAATTGCAATGAGATAGAAGCTGACCTTCTTTGCAGATGATGCCTGCTTCTTAGCGGCGACTTTGGACTTGCTTGCCATGAAATTTACCCCTTGTAGTCAGATACCAAGTATGAACGAGTAGCGTC
>CAZAET010000133.1:0-3029 GCA_964484215.1 uncultured Candidatus Planktophila sp.
CAGATAGTTGCAGAAGATGAACCAAAAGACTTTGAGTTCATCCTTGATATCGAAGACCGTATGGTTGCTGTCATGCGCCAACTAGGGCGCATAGAAGAGGCAGATGAAGTGGAACGGCGCCTAAAGTCGGTTCGAGAAGCTCTCGCAGACGATCCTGAAACGGATGCGATTGTTACTTTAAACGATTAAATCTTGCGGGGCAGATGCTGCAAAGCCCAGTGGTACATAGCTATTGCACCGGCTGCAGAAGCATTCATAGAGCGCGTTGACCCGTACTGCTCAATTGCATAGAGAACTTCGCAGATAGCAACGCCTTCATCAGACATGCCAGCGCCTTCTTGGCCAAAGAGAAGAACGCATTTCTCTGGAAGTTGCGCGCCTTCAAGATGCTTTGAACCCGGAACGTTATCGATTCCAATGATCGGTGTTTCATTTTCTGCACACCACTGAGCAAATTCTGCGATTGTTGGATGATGCAAGACGGTGAGATATCGATCTGTCACCATTGCTCCGCGCTTATTCCAGTCACGCTTTCCGACTATATGAACATAAGAAGCGTTAAAGGCATTTGCAGTGCGAACAATGGAGCCAATATTTAAATCATGTTGCCAATTTTCGATAGCAATCTGAAGTTTATGTCGCTTGGTATTGAGGTCAGCAACGATTGCCTCAACTGTCCAATATCTGTAATGATCCAAGACATTTCTACGATCGCCCTTTTCAAGAAGTTCAGGATCGTATTGAGTACCTGTCGGCCATGGCTTCTCATGAGGCCCGACTCCGACTACAGGGAAAAATTCACCCGGTCCGATGACTGCAGGTGTATTGATTTCCATGGATGCACTCTAAACTTAAGATAGTGGCATTACCAATAAGGAGTCATCATGGAGATTGTTTATCACATCGCATTTGGCATCCACCTGCTCTGCGTGGTTGGAATTCTTGTGCTCTTACTTTTACAGGCAAATAAGAATCCAAAGAAGCTAAGTGCAGGCGTAGTCCATGCCTCTCTTACAGCGCTCGTTGCTGCAGTGGTCATGGTTGGTCTTTGGGATCAGGCTCATGAAGAAGCTGCAAACCACAGCAAATTTGGCGTCAAGGGATTGGTTATCGCAGTCATTTTGACACTTGGTTATAAGAATCTAAAGAAGCCTGTACTTAAGAATTCAATTTGGGCCGCAATGCTCGGATTAACAGTTCTTAACATTCTTATTGCATACGCCTGGTAATTGCCTTCATGAAAAAGTTTGGGATATTGGCATGTCTTGTCTTTGCCATCCCAAATATTTCTCCTATTCAAGCTTCTGCAGTTGACCCGCTAAGCGTTGCTGCAACTTTTGAAAGACTGACAGCAAGTTCAGCACTTGCTAATCCATCTGTTGCAGTCATTGACCAGTTGACCGGTGCTGTTGTATTTGAGAAGAGCGCATACTCTCCTCGCAAACCGGCTTCTGTATTAAAAATCTATTCAGCCGCCGCTGCACTTACCTATATGGATCCAACCGAGCGCTTCACCACGTCGGCTTGGGTTGGAGTACATGAGAAGAGCATTGTGATCCGCGGATCACTTGATCCCTGGATGAGTTTGAACGACTCAGTAGCAAAGAAGATGGGTCGCACATCTATTCCGCGGATTGAATACAACTCATTATCGGCTCTTCAAGAAGCCAATCCAGGATCTATCCGGAACTCAACTATTTACTACTCTGATTTGTATTCACAAGATGTCGCCAACATCAAAGCCTTCTTTGCAAAACGTGGTGTGAATGCCGCGATGAAGCGCGTATCTAGTGAGAAAGCTTTAGAACTTTCTGCAGAAGAAATCCTCTCCTCGCAATCACCTGAACTTCAAGCAATGTTGGCCTTTGCTCTGACGTGGAGCGATAACTTATTAACTGAGCGTATCGCTCGCCTTGCTTCTCAAGCTGCTGGCTATCCCCTAAATAATGAAGGCGTCGCAAGAACTTTTGACGAGGTACTGACTGGCTTGGGTGTTGATAGCGCGGGGCTCTTGGCTCGCGATGCGAGCGGTCTTTCACATGACAATCGAATAACTGCGATTCAAGTTGCTCGCTTACTGGCAAAGATTCGTAGCGATGCAAAATTCGCTCCTCTGATTAGCGGATTACCGGTTGGTGGAATCACGGGAACTCTTAAGAAGAGATTTGTAGATACTGCGCCAGAAGCGATTGGTTTAGTTAAAGCTAAGACAGGAACTTTGAATGGAACAGCAAATCTTGCAGGTTATGTCGAAGCAGGCGATCGTGAGTACGTATTCGTCATCATCGCAGATCGTTTAAATAGAAGTTCGCGCGCTGAGAAATTTGCTCGCTCAACAGTGGACCGCATACTTGGCAAAGTCGCGGCTCCGCTACTTCCTATCTTCCCGGTTCAACCTGCCGAAGTTGTAGCAGTTGAGGTTGTAACAACGGCTTAGTCGTCGTCCTCATCTTCATCGCGATCATCATCGCGATCATCATCGTCATGATCTCTTTCGCGATCACCGCGTTTACGTCCTTCGTGTTCATCATCATCGTCGTCATCGCCACGTTGAGGAACGTTTGTTAAAACGGGCATCGGAAGTCCGTTGGCGCCGGTTACTGTTTTCACTGTGGCTGGCTTGGCCGGAGTCACCGTCGCAGAGTTATTAGAAATACTCCCAGCAGTTGTTGCCGGAGCACTCGCTGCTACTGATTGAGTCGTTGCAGAATTTTGATTTGGAATTGAATTTTCATTATTGGCGTTTGCAAATAATGAACCACCAAGAAGCAGGCCACCGGCAACCACAAGAGTGGTGATAGGAAGAACCTTATTTACTTTGCGCAAACCCGCTGATGGAGTTTGGTTCTCAGTAAGTTCAAACCATTCTGGTTTTGGTGACTGATCTGGCGTCATATTCGGTGTCATTGTGTGACCCCTTTCATTAAGAGCAAGGTAGAAGAGCATCCTTAAAGGGTGCTGAGAATCGACCCCATCCTCCCTGGCAATTATGGGTACCCTAAGCGCGTGTCAGCCCTCCGCGCCTATAT
>CAZAET010000134.1:0-3027 GCA_964484215.1 uncultured Candidatus Planktophila sp.
TCTTGGTTCCAAGCAACAACCGGCGATTCAAAAGGTGGCGTATCTGAAATTTCAAAGTCATCATCTTTGCGTGCAGGCTTCTTTGACCAGAGCCAGATAGCAATTACCTTGATGCGGATTCCAACTTTAGAGATTGGCGTAGCTGTAATGATGAGTACGCCGAAGAAGAAAGTTGCGAAGAGAACTGGGTAGGCAAGTAACGATGTCATGAGCGCTACCAATGGTTTGGCGACCCAGTAACCCAGCTGACCTCCCCCGTCGCGGATTGCCGTTGCCCCTGTCGGATTGACTGCGCCAAGAGAACCGTTTAGAAGGTGAGCAATTCCCGTTGCACTCACAAGGAGCGTCAGAGTTCCAACAGTGATGCGACCTGTTGTGTGCTTATCTTCAGGTTTTCTAAAGAGACGCACTGCAAAGTAGAGAAGAACAAGAGGCGCCAAAATTCCGATACGACCAAAGGCTCCGTAGAAAAGTGAGTAGAGATTGCGCCCTACGAAATTATCTGCCTTAAACCACGTTCCTGCGAAAGCCGACAGCGAAAGCAGAAGGACCAGCAAGGCAGCTCCATCGCGGTGATGTTCGGGGTCAAGATCGCGGGCACCGCGCGCTACAAATCGAATTGATGAGCCGAGGGATTTAGCTAAAAGGCGCCAGAGAGCGGACAGCGCAGATCCAACAACCTTCAGGAACGACTTGTTAGTTGTGCGTTTCTTCTTCTTAGCCACACCTTCAATCTTAGGTGGAGGGTATTTTTCAAGCCCGTAGGCGCGCCGACCTATACCTCGACGACGACAGGAACAATCATCGGACGCCGGCGGTGTTTCTGGCCGACCCATCCCCCGATAGTTCTGCGTACTACTTGTGAAAGTTGATGTGTTCCGTTAACTCCCTCTGCAACTGCTGCTGTGAGAGCTTTCTCAATCTGTCCACGCACTTCATCAAAGAGCGCTTCATCTTCATTAAATCCTCTTGCATGAATATCTGGTCCGGCCACAATCTTTCCTGTTTGAGATTCAATGACGACTATGACAGAAATGAAACCTTCTTCGCCAAGGATTCGACGGTCCTTCAATGAGGATTCAGTGATATCTCCGATGCTCTGCCCATCGACGTAGACAAAACCGCAAGGAACAGCGCCTACAACTTCGGCCTCATGATTGATGAGATCCACAACGATTCCATTTTCGATGATGAATGCGTTTTCACGCGGTACGCCGGCCTGAATTGCAATCTCAGCATTTGCTTTGAGATGGCGCCACTCGCCGTGAACGGGCAAGACATACTTTGGCTTCACGATGTTGTAGCAATAGAGAAGTTCGCCCGCGGCAGCATGGCCAGATACATGCACCATTGCATTAGCTTTATGAACAACCTTTGCACCAAATCGTGTGAGCTCATTGATAACCCGGAATACAGAATTTTCATTACCTGGAATGAGCGATGAAGCCAAAATGACAGTATCGCCATCGCCCACACGAATCTGGTGGTCACCATTAGCCATACGTGACAAAGCTGCCATGGGTTCACCTTGTGAGCCTGTACAAATAAGTACGACACGATCATCGTAATTATCGAGTTCGCGCGCATCGAAAAGAATTCCACTTGGAACCTTTAGGTAACCCATATCTTCTGCAATCTTCATATTGCGAATCATGGAGCGACCAATAAAGGCAACGCGACGATTATGAAGAGCGGCCGTATCGATTACCTGCTGAACACGGTGAACGTGTGATGAGAACGATGCAACGATGACACGTCGCTTTGTCGATGCAATGACGCGATTGAGCGCAGGCATGATTTCGCGCTCAGACGGAGTGAAGCCTGGAACATCAGCGTTCGTTGAATCAACGAGGAAGAGGTCAACGCCTTCTTCGCCTAATCGGGCGAAGGTGCGTAAATCTGTAATGCGACCATCAAGTGGAAGTTGATCCATCTTGAAGTCACCCGTGTGTAGCACTGTTCCGGCCTTAGTGTGAATCGCAACTGCTAAGGCATCTGGGATTGAGTGGTTGACTGCAACAAACTCGAGTTCGAATGGACCAACATCTTCACGGTTGCCTTCTGTGACTTCGCGAGTCAGAGGTGAGATGCGATGTTCTTTACATTTTGCAGAAATGAGAGCGATGGTCAATGGTGATCCATAGACAGGAATATCTCCGCGTTCGCGCAAGAGATAAGGAACCGCACCGATGTGGTCTTCATGGCCGTGAGTGAGAAATAGACCGACAACATCGTTCAGGCGATCGCGGATATAACTAAAGTCAGGAAGAATCAGATCGATACCTGGTTGATTATCTTCAGGAAAGAGAACTCCGCAGTCGACAATCAATAATTTTCCATTGGTCTCATAGACGGTCATATTGCGACCGATTTCAGAGATTCCGCCGAGTGCAACTATGCGCAAGCCGCCATCAACGAGCTTGCTGGGCGTTCCGAGATTTGGATGGGGATGTTGTGTCATAAATTAATTCTTCAGCGTGACGCCGCCAGCAATCAGATCTTTACGTAGCTGTTCGATCTGTGCTTCGGTTGCATCAACGAGTGGCAGACGAGTTGTTCCTCCGGGAAGACCCATGAGAGACATCGCTGCCTTGGTCAAAATTGCACCTTGTGTGCGGAATGTGCCGGTAAATACTGGCAAGAGTTGCTGATGAATCTCGAGGGCCTTTGCAGAGTTACCTGCAAACCAAGCATCAAGCATCGCTTTGAGCTGAAGTCCAACTGTGTGGCCACAGACGGATACGAATCCGACAGCTCCTACTGAAAGGAATGGCAGGTTGAGAATGTCATCACCTGAGTAAACAGGAATGCCGCAACGCTTAATTACCCAAGAAGTTGCAGCGATATTTCCCTTTGCATCCTTGAGAGCCACGATGTTGTCGACAGTTTCATAGAGTTTAACGATGGTGTCAGATTCAATTTCCACGCCAGTACGACCTGGAATGTCATACATCATGATTGGTAAATCTGTTGCTGCTGCAACTGCGCGGAAGTGGGCTTCGATGCCGGCTTGTGGGGGCTTGTTGT
>CAZAET010000135.1:0-3001 GCA_964484215.1 uncultured Candidatus Planktophila sp.
TTGGCCTCTCATAGCGGGTAACGCTATCAGGGTGCGAGAATGCAGTCATGGTTACCGTTTACTCTCGCCACGGCTGTCACCTTTGTGAAGATGCTGTGAAAACCTTAGAGAGCATGCGCGAGGAACTCGCATTTGAGATTGAGATTATCTATATCGATGGAGATGCAGAACTAGAAAAGCTATATGGAAATGAAGTTCCGGTCATTCACATCAATGGAGAGCACCACGACTTCTACAGAGTAGATCCAGAACGCTTTAGAACTTCCCTTGAAAAACATCGTCGGCATCAATAATTCGATATGAATAACCTTGCTCGGCAAGGAAGCGCTGACGGTTCTGCGCAAAATCCTGATCGATAGTGTCGCGTGAAACAACAGAGTAGAACTTAGCTCCGCGTCCATCTGCCTTTGGTCGCAAGATACGTCCAAGGCGTTGCGCCTCTTCCTGACGAGATCCAAATGCACCTGATACCTGAATAGCGATTGTTGCTTCGGGTAAATCGACAGAGAAGTTAGCAACCTTTGAAACAACGAGACAGGTAACTTCGCCAGTGCGGAATGCAGCAAAGAGTCGTTCGCGTTCCTTCTGCGGTGTATCGCCCTTAATAAGTGGAACACCTAAAGTTTCAGAGAGATCATCAAGCTGATCAATGTACTGACCGATAACAAGGACCTGCTCGTTTGCGTGATGTGCGACTAGCTCTTCAACGACATTGCGCTTTGTGCGAGTAGTTGCACAGAAGCGATAACGTTCTTCAGGTTCGGCAGTTGCATAAGAAAGTCGCTCTGCCTCGGTTAGGTTGACGCGAACTTCAATACATTCAGCAGGTGCGATATATCCCTGCGCTTCGATCTCTTTCCAAGGAACATCAAAACGCTTTGGTCCGATGAGCGAGAAGACTTCGCCTTCCATTCCATCTTCACGGACAAGCGTTGCAGTAAGTCCGAGGCGACGACGAGATTGAATATCTGCGGTAAAGCGGAAGATTGGTGCAGGAAGTAGGTGTACTTCGTCGTAAATAATCAGCCCCCAGTCATGAGTATCAAAGAGATCGAGATGGGCATAGACGCCATTCTTCTTCTTGGTCATAACTTGGTATGTAGCAATAGTTACAGGGCGAATCTCTTTCTTCGATCCTGAATATTCGCCGATCTCATCTTCATTGAGCGTTGTGCGCTTCAAGAGTTCATCGCGCCACTGGCGAGCAGCAACGGTATTGGTTACAAGAATGAGCGTTGTTGCCTTTGCATGTGCCATCGCAGCTGCGCCAACAATTGTTTTTCCGGCGCCGCAAGGAAGAACTACTACGCCAGAGCCACCATGCCAGAAACCTTCAGCTGCATGCTCTTGATACTGGCGAATTTTCCAACCATCTTCTTTCAGTGCAATGTCATGTGCCTGGCCATCTACATAACCGGCGAAATCTTCAGCTGGCCAACCAAGGCGAAGAAGTGATTGTTTAATCTGTCCACGCTGGCTTGGATGAACTGCAATCGTTTCCTTATCAATACGAACACCTAGAAGTGGTGCAATCTTCTTTGCACGGATTACTTCTTCAAGTACGCCGGTATCGGTGGTAACAAGAATGAGTCCGTGTACTGGATCTGCTTCTAGGCGGAGACGGCCATAACGTGACATTGTTTCTGCAACATCGACGAGCAAAGAATGTGGAACTGCGTAACGTGAGTATTTAATCAGTGTGTCGATAACGAGCTCAGCATCATGGCCTGCAGCGCGTGCATTCCAGAGACCAAGGTTTGTTAAGCGATATGTATGAATATGTTCTGGTGAACGTTCGAGTTCAGCAAAGGGTGCAATCGCGCGGCGACATTCAGTTGAGAGAACGTGATCTACATCGAGAAGGAGGGTTTTATCGCTTTGGACAATCAGTGGTCCATCGGTCATGAGAGCAAATCCTTAATAAATGCGTGAAGGAAATCGCTACGTTCTTGCATAGTAGAGATGCTTACCCATTCGTTAGGCGCATGTGCACCGCCGCCTACTGCGCCGAGGCCATCAAGTACTTGTGCACCAGCTGCTGCAGCGAAGTTTCCATCGCTTGCTCCGCCAACCTCAGCGCAGCCAAGTGGTTTCATTCCAATAGCGGCAGCAACTTTCTCTGCACGCTCGTAGAGAGCCTTAGTTGAAGTTGGTTGCAGCGGTGGGCGGTTGAGTCCACCAGTAATTTCAAGACGAGCCTTTGGATTGACTGGCTTAAAGTTTTTGATTGCCGCATCTACTCTTTCAAGTTCTGCTTGCGAGAATGAACGCGCATCAATATCGAGAACTGCTAAATCTGGAACGGTATTTGTTGTATTTCCAGAGTGAAGAAGAGTTGGGACAACAGTTGTTCCGTGCTCTGCGCTCTCGAGTGCGGCAAGTGCCAAGATTGCATGTGCAATCTCAGTAGTGGTGTTGACGCCCTTTTCAGGTTCGAGACCAGCATGCGCTGCCAGACCGTGAACCTTGATTTGGTACATCGCAGTTCCCTTGCGCCCTGTCTTCACCTTGCCATCAAGAGAAGCTTCAAGAACAAGAACAGCTTTCGCCTTTGCAGATAGTTCCTTGATGAGCGACTTAGATGCGTGGCTTCCAGTCTCTTCATCAGTTGTCGCAACAAGTGCGACGGATCCTTCAATTCCCTTGAGCGCATAGAGCGCCTGAATAAATCCTGCCTTCATATCGAAAGTTCCGGGACCGCGAAGTACATCTCCCTTAACTTCCCAGAGCGGTTGGTATGAACCATGCGGCCACACTGTGTCGAGGTGTGCAAGAACTAAAACTTCTGGTTGCTCTTCGCCCCACCAGAAGACAGGGCGTCCTTCAATCTCTTTAATCTGTGCAGGAACACCGAGAACACGTGTTGCGATATCGCTGGCCAATCGAACTACTGAGCGACATGCCTCAAGATCTTCGGTGGGGGATTCACACCGAACGAGTGCTTCTAGGGCTGCCAACATAGGCTCAAGTCTGCCGTATTCAGGTGCTTTCTCGCTCGTCA
>CAZAET010000136.1:0-2984 GCA_964484215.1 uncultured Candidatus Planktophila sp.
CATCAGCAGCGGCTTGCATCGCTTTTGCTATTTGAACGTACAGAGGCCACGACCAGTCTACCTGATCATCCACCCAAGCCCCGAGGTCCACCGCTTTGGCAAATCCATCGGCCCCCGGGATGTGGCGGGAGTTCATGGTCTGACTGGCCCCGGCCTCCACCAGCTTCTTCTGGCGCAGCGGATTGCGGACGCCTTCGAGCACGGTGAAGTCTACCGTGGTGATGCCGATGGCCCGCTCGACAACCTTGACCAGATCGGGGTGGACACCCTTGAGTCGCGCTTTGGATCGAACGCCAAGGGTGTACATGTCAAGCCTTCCAGTGACTTGTGACCCAACCCACAACACCACCGATGCCGGAGGCAATGGTCATGCCCATCCAGAACCCGCCTTTGGACTTGTTGGCAAGTTCGAGAAGCTGGTCAATCTGGGCTTCCATCTTGTCCATCTTCTTGTCCATCACCTGCACCCGTTCCCACAGGACGCCGTATTTCACTGGGTCGAAGTTCGTTTCGTCGAACGCCATTGGTACTACCTCACAAATTCATTCTCGACATTACGCTCTGGAGCCAGCATGTTGACGGCGGCGGCGGTGCCACCGGTCACTGTGGCGCGGGCTGGTGCGCTCCATTTTGACGGATCACCGATCAGTTGCAACACACGGTTGCGCTCGGCGGCAGGCAGCGACTCCAGCAGGTTTGCAGCACCCTCGGGGGTCTTGAGCGCCTCGGTCAGCGTTGCCATCGTCTTCTGGCCGATCTTGTTCTCCAAGATGTTCAGCGCCTTGTTGGTCGTTGCGGCCACGGCACTGAGGTAGGACGGCAGACGGAACTTGCTCATGTTCTGGAGCAGCAGTTCCTTGAGGGCCGTCTGACCACCTTCGACTTGGGACTTGATGTTGGCGTTGCGCAGAACCTTGGACGCCTCGGACTGCAAGGTGCCCAGCGTGTCTTCGGCCAACTCGACTGCGATGTTGTACTTGCCCGGGCCGAGAATCTTTTCCACGGCTTCGGGCGACTCGTTCTGCACGAGGCGCACAAACGCACTCTTGTCAGTCTTCCACAGCTTCAGCGCCTCACCGGTCAACTGCTTCTCGGCAATCTTCTGGGACAGCTTGGCGTGTTCCTTGAGGTAGTCGCGGTAGCCTGCGCCGCCTGCTGCCTCGATGGCATCGTCGATCACCGGCTTGACACGGCTCAGAACGCCAGCGGCGAGGTTGCGCTGACTGGTGGCGTCCATGCCCGGGCGAAGCTGCTGGATCGCAGCATTGACCGAGTTCTTGCGAATGGCGTCAAGGGCGCGGGCGTCGATGATGCCGCCGCTGTTGGTCCACTTGGCGATGTCATCGGCCACGTTGCGCAGCGAACCCAGTAGCACATCGTTGCCAGCGAACTCGGGGTTGCTCGACACAGCCTTGAGGCTGCGCACCAGCGGCTCTCCTTCGAGGGGCTTGATGCCCACCGAACGCAGAGCGCCAGCAGCCTGTTCGGCAAACCGGGCACCTTGACCCAGATCGAGTGATGCCTGTGCGGCCTTGTTCGACCACTCGTTGAACGCCTTCTCGGCCAGTTCCCCGCCGTAGGTGTACTTGGTCAGACCGACCGGCAGATCGCGCTTGATCAGGTTCAGACGGGCGCTGGCGTTTGCCAGATCACCCAGTTCCATGAGGCGGCGAACCTCTTGCACCTTGGCAGCGGCCTGCTCACCGAGATCAGCCGACAGACCTTCCAGACGGGCGACTTCTTTGCCGAGGTTGGCCCGGGTAAGGGCACTCTCGCGCATCGGGCTGGTGATGGTGCGGGCAGCTTCTTTCGCAGCCTCCGTGGTGCCCCGGGCCTCGGCCGCAGTGGCACCACCGGCCAAGCGCGACAGGGCGTTCAGGGACACGTCACCTTGGGACTTCTCCAGCGCCGACAGGAAGCGCGGATCGCGCTTGGTGGCGCGGTCGATCAGAGCCTGCCATGTTGGGCTGTTGATGTCAGCGGTGGCTTGCGCGGCACTAACACCTTGGCCCTGCGATGCCTTGAGCGCGTTGAGCACTTCGGGCAGGTCCGGGCCGAGGGCGTTGCGGGCGATGTCCGCAGCCTTGTTTTTGGGAATCTGGCGCAGGTCTGCCAATTTTCCGACACCCTTTTGGATCAGGGGGCCAGCGACTCGACCACCGGCTTCAAAGGTGGCACCTTCGAGGATGTTGCGCACCGGCTCGACGACCTGTGCAGCGCCTTGGCGCGGAGCCTTGCCACCGAGGTACACGTCAGCCAGTTCAAGGGCTTCCTTGGCAATCCCGTAGCCCAGACCAGCGCCGCCCACAGCACCGGTTGCGGTTCCCACGGGGCCGAGCACAGTGCCAGCAGCACCACCCAGCAGCGCACCGCCGCCAGCACCCAACGCTTCAACGGTCGGGGCGACAAACGGGCGAATTCTGGAATACAGGCTGGCGTCTTGACGAGCGCCCGGGATACCCTCGGGTGCAGCGGTGCGCGGGCGCAGGGACTCGGGCAGTTGCGGCGCAGCAGGCTGACTGAGCGCGGGCAACTGGGCTTGGATCAGCGACTGCGCCTGCTCGGGCGTGGTGCCCTCGGGCACCTCGAACCGGCCGATGCGGCCATCGGGTAGCTGGACTCGGGCGATAGGCATTATTCAAACCCCAAGAACTTGACACCGCCTGCTGCTGGCGCAGCAGGAGCGGCGGGTGCTGCACCACCGGCGCGGGCAGCGCGAGTCTGGGCGTTTTGGACACCCTTGCGGATCACGTCTTGCAGGTCCATCGCGGCGCGGATGAATTCCTTCTCGTCGGTCGAGGTGGACATCCGGTTGATGGCGTCCGTGCCCTTCTGACCTTCTTTTTCCGTGATGGCACCGCCACCCTTGAGCGACTCGAAGGCTTCGAGGAACGATGCGCCCTTGATCTGGTCGAATCGAGACATGAATCCCGCAGCGTCCGTGCCCGGGATGAACCGAGCGCCCGGAAGCCAAGTGGCACCCA
>CAZAET010000137.1:0-2979 GCA_964484215.1 uncultured Candidatus Planktophila sp.
AAAGACTATTCGCGGCAAGGTAGCAAATACTTCTGCAGAGCTTGCAACAATCATCCTGGATGAAGTTGAAGTAGCCGCAGTTCCTGGCGAAGCATTCGGACCTTCTGGCTACCTACGTTTCTCATACGCAACCAGCGATGAAGATATCGTCGAGGGTATCGGCCGTATTAAGAAGTTACTTTCAGAGTAATTCCGCTTAATTTATTAATCAGAGAGTAATTCCAACAAGGTTTACTTCGGCTTCGAGAGTAATTCCAAACTTGTCGAAGACACTCTTCTGAGCACTTTTTGCTAACTCTGCGATATCTGTAGCTGTTGCATTCCCTGCATTTGTCAGCGCAAGAACATGCTTAGTTGAAACGCGTGCACCACCATGGCTATCGCCCTTATGCACACCAGAATTTTCGATGAGCCATGCAGCACTTGTCTTCACCATGCCATCTGATGTCGGCCACTGTGGTGCACCTTCAGGAAGTCTTGCTGCAATCTCTTTTGAAACAATTGGGTTGGTGAAGAAAGAACCAGCAGACCAAGAATCACGATCGTTTGGATTAAGAAGCATTCCTTTTGCACCGCGAAGTTCGAGGACTGCTGTGCGAGTTGCACCAATCGGTGCCTTCTCGCCAACTTCTATACCTAGCTTCTTTGCTAGTTCTGCATAAGTAATTGCAGTAGTCATTTCACCTTGACGAAGGTTGAACTGCACATCAAGAACGACATAGCGACCAGGGTGCGCCTTGAAGTGCGAGTTGCGATACGAGAAATCGCATTCAGCATTGGTAAATGTTTTGAGACCCTTTGCTTGGCGGTCGTATGTGCGCACACGAGTAATGAACTCTGATACTTCATGACCGTAGGCACCAATATTTTGGATGGGCGCAGCACCAACGGTGCCCGGGATTCCGGATAAAGTTTCAAGGCCAGCAAAACCACGTTCCAAAGTAGTTGCAACGAATTCATCCCAGTTTTCGCCTGCGCCAATAGTGAGCGTTGCTCCGCTGCATGCATCGATTTCTGATTGCATTGAGTGGCTGGTAATTCGAATAACTGTGCCTTCAAAACCGGAATCAGCAACGAGAATATTTGTGCCACCGCCGATGATGAGGATTGGTGTATCCCCTGCAGCTTCGATTGCTGCAATGATTTCAGATTCAGTGCCGACTTCAACAAACTTCTTTGCAGGGCCACCTACACGCAGAGATGTGTAATCGCGAAGATTGGCCATGCTCTAAGGCTACCTGCGGGGGCTCAATATTGCAGTCTTGCCTCTGAAGCGCTCGAGAATGCGGTCATAATTCTTCTTTGATTGAGCATCGCGATATTCAGGGTCAGTGTCGTGATAACCGTGATGACGATCTTGCTCAAGTGGTAAATCCATTTGAAGTAAGCGGCCATTTGATTGGCGAAGGTTGAGTGAAAATTCAATATCGGCATTGCGGTAATACAGCGCGCGATTGCTAAAGCCGCGTACGGCGAGTGCATCTTCGCGGTGCATTGCAATGAAGTAGCTAAAGAGGACGTCTACTTCGCCAGCGCCCTTATCGTCAACGCTGCGCCAGTCATCTTCAAGGTTTACTAGCCCACCGCGCCAACCAGCGGCAACGAATTCGCGCTTTTTGAGTTCAGCCAATACCGGAGCAATGGCATCGCCTGTGAAGCGAGTGGAGGGATCCATGATGACAATAAATTCGCTGGTGACGTTACGAAGCAATGCATTTGCGCTCTCGCCCCACCCAAAATCTTCAGTGAGCTGAACAAGTGAGGTGCGTGAATCGAGTTCATTGACCAATTCACCCGGGTCGCCGACTGCCAAGATGGCAATAGCGCACTGGCTATGTTCTTTAATCGTTTTGATAGTTGCGACAGCATCTTCATGGAAGCCATCAATAATCATGGCAACTGTTATTTCAAATTTACCTGAGTTGATTGGGCGAATATCGCGCGTTGATTCATAGGTTGGAAAACGCTTCTTGGGGCGGAGTTCATAACCACCAGCGACATCAACAACTTCAAAACCCAGGGCTGCAATTTCATCGCGTAGTTGATCTGAAAGTGCGAAGTTTCGTTCAGCGCGGGCTGCAAGACGCGCCTTCGCTAATTCGTGAACTGAATCTGGTGCGCTCACTTTTTAACAACCGCTTTAGCCATGCCTAGAACTTTCACTCCTGCAGAAGTTGCGCTCAACGTCAGCGAGATCTTGCCATCTGCTACTTCAGCAACCGTTGCAGAAACAGTGAGATCAACCTTTTCGTTAGCCGGAACGACGACGGGCTTGGTAAATCGTGCGCTGTATTCAAGAACGTTTGCAGAACCGCCCGCAAAGTCAGAGACGTACTTTCCAACGAGAGCCATCGTGAGCATGCCATGGGCAATGACGTTAGGAAGGCCCACAGATAGAGCAAACTCTTCATTTTGGTGAATCGGGTTTTGGTCTCCTGATGCATCTGCATACTGCTTAAGAAGTGCGCGATCGAGGTAGAAGACTTTCTCTTCCAAAACTGTTCCAACTTCAATCATGCGCGCACCACCAATGTGGACCACGCTGAAACTACTAGTTGTCCTTCACGATGGAGATCAGAGCGCACAGAGACAATTTCGTTTCCGGCAGCTACACGATAGCTTTCGATTGTTGCAGCGCAGGTAAGCGCGTCTCCTGCTTTTACAGGTGAAAAGATTTCGAACTTCTGATCGCCATGAACCAAACGCGACCAATCGAGCCCAATTTCGGGACGTGTGAGAATTTCTTCAAATTGAGTCAGTGTGATGCGGATTGTAAAAGTTGGTGGCGCGATGGTTGTATCAGTTTCGCCGATAACAGCGCAGAAGGCATCGATTTCAGATTGTGAAACGGTAATTGAATCTGTACCAGCGAAGGTACTCCCGACCGAATCGGGGTTCAGCATTAGCGGGTTTCGCGGTGAAGTGTTGAAGACTTGCAACGTGGACAGAACTTCTTGAGTTCCATACGGTCTGGATCGT
>CAZAET010000138.1:0-2973 GCA_964484215.1 uncultured Candidatus Planktophila sp.
CTTCAATCATCTGAGTCATGTGAATAGCACCGTCGTGATGGTTGGTCATGCCTTGTAGCCAGAGGCGATCAAAGGCACTCCCCTTTGCTGCCTTCAGCGCAACCAGTTCTTCATCTGTAAGCATTCCGCCCATGCCATGCATCGAATGGCCCATATCTTCGCTGGCTCCGGCATCATTAAGCCAAGATTTCATCTGCACAATTTCTGCTGCTTGATCACGAGCAATAATCGTTGCTAACTCTTTAAGTTCAGCATCTTGGGTTGTCTTGAGTGCGAGGTTAGAAATATCGATTGCTTGTTGGTGATGAGGAATCATCATCTGCAAGAACATAATGTCAGCACCAGTGTAAATATCAGATGCTTTTCCATGTGAAGAATCGATATGGCGGTCCATTCCTTTCGAACCACCATGATCGCCACGGTTAATTGCAAGGGATGCAATTACTGCAAGTAAAAGTGCAATGATGGCCAGAAATACGCCGGTCTTCTTATCGATATTGATCTGCATGGTGGGCTCCTTTTATGTTTCCAGCATACGCCTAGGCTTTACTTCGTGCGCTTTAAGTCTCGGTAAAAATTCTCATGAGGGCCGACGACGAGAAGCGTAAGGTGGCTCTTTGACTGGATGCGGTAGGCCAGAAGCCATTCGAGATTCTCGACTTTGAATTTGTAGATGTATATACCCGCAAGATCACCGACCTTTTCATCGCCTTGTGAAGGTTTATCGGATAACGTGCGGACAGCTTTATCGAGGGCTTTCTTCTGATTAGGGTGAAGTTTTTTGACTGTGCGAATGAAAGAAGGGGCTTGAGTTAACTTCATTAACCGAAGGTGTATTCCTCAGTTGCATCTTCTGCATCAGCCTTCATGATTTCGCGAATGAGCGAGAAGGAGAGATCAGGATTCTCTTCGGCGATGAGCGCCATTCGGAAGTAGAACTCGATTTGGCGGGGAACAGAACGATGTTCGACCGCCGCAATGCGTTTGGCATCTTCGACGAGTTCATCTGAGAGCTTTACTGTCTGCGCCATATTTCCTCCTTGGGTATAAGGAAGGCTATCAGGAAAGGTGTCAAAAGGTAACTTTTTGCAACCCCATAGGGGAAACTAGGAGGTGATGTCCTTGTGGGCGAATCGGTTGATAGCTAGTGCATAAAGAATGGTGCCGGAGATAAAGCAGTAGCTGGCCCCGCGGATCATCACAGACCAATCGATGGTGGTCGCTAGTGCGTCAAACCATGAGAAGGCATAGTGAACGGGTAGCCAGTCACGGATGCTGCCGAGGGCGGTGATGGCATCAAGGATATTGAGCAGGATTGATATTCCAACTGCAACGCCAACTGCGCCTAGTGGTGCATCGGTGCGAACGCTTAAGTAGAAAGCAAGGCCTGCAACGAATAGAAGTGAGATACCTAAATATCCGGTCATAATCGCAATACGTGAAAGTGCAACCGAGTTGGTAAAGGTTGCACCCAGTGGCGTTTGCAGCGGTTTGGTACCGAATGCGATTGTGCCAACGATCCAGGCAGATATCGGCATCAGCAATACTGCAATGGCTGACAGTGTGAGACTTACTTTTATCTTTTGAATCAATAGACGTCGACGTGGAACTGGGGATGCTAGTAAGTAGCGAAGAGTTGACCATGATGCTTCGGATGCAACAGTGTCGCCATTAAAGAGAGCGACAACAGTGACTAGCAAAAACGGTGTAGCGAAGTACAACATCGTGGTGGTGAAGTTGGCTGCTCCTATAGTTGCAAGACCAATGAGGTCGGTAGTTCCTGAACCAAGGCGGGTTGGTCCCCCACTGTTTCCTGATGGGCCAAATTTCACTGCGATTGCAACAAGAATTGGAAGCGATAGCACGAAGGCGTAAGCAAACGCTGTGCGCTTTCGCTTTAGCTGGCGATAGAGCTCTACGTTATAGGGAAGAGTCTTTGAAGCTGAGTAGCTCATTTCTTCTCCTTTCCGATGACCAAGTCATCGCCGATAAGTTCCAGGAATATCTCTTCTAGATTATTTGCCTTGCGATTCTTAGCAAGTAACTTCTTCATCGGTCCAAATGAAATTAATTGGCCACGGTGCATCAAGACAACATGGCTACAGGTCTGCTGAACTTCAGCAAGTAAGTGTGAAGAGATAATTACTGTGCGCCCTGTTGCTGCATAATCCTTAAGGACCTGGCGCATTTCGGCGATCTGTTGTGGATCTAAACCATTTGTTGGTTCATCAAGAACGAGAAGATCTGGCATTCCCAACATCGCTTGTGCGATTGCTAGGCGCTGGCGCATACCTTGGCTATAGGAACGCACCTTCTTATCGAGAGCGGTACCGAGCTTAGTAATTGCAACAACTTCATCGAGGAATTGCTCGCCATCGCGACCAATGCTGCGCCAGTAGAGAGAAAGGTTTTCACGACCAGAAAGATGCGGCAAGAAACCTGGACCTTCAACGAAGCTACCAAGATTGGCTAGCGCCTCAGATCCTGGATAGACAGGCTTGCCATCGATAAAGATTGAACCTTCAGTTGGGAAAATTAAGCCCATCAACATACGAAGCGTCGTGGTCTTGCCGGCGCCGTTGGGTCCGAGTAATCCAACTACTTGTCCGCGTTCGACAGAGAACGAAAGATCAGTAACTGCGCGGTATCCATCTTTATAAACCTTGCCGAGATTTTCGACTTCCACGAGAGCGGTGCTGTTCTCGTGGCTTGGTGCAATCTTTGGTCGACGAATGCGGATATATACCGCAGCTAGCAGAACCGAAAGTATTGCTGCAATCGGCCAGATTAAGTTGGCAGAACCTGCACGTGATGCGGTTGCATCAGAAGTTGTGTAATTGAGTGGAGAAAGTGCAGAGACAGAGTAGAAGCGCGATGGTTTAGGTAATTCATATCCTTGGTCGGTACTCGAAACACCAACTGCGATGATGTCACCGACTGATGCATCAAGAATCGTTGCGGGCAAGTTAATGG
>CAZAET010000139.1:0-2969 GCA_964484215.1 uncultured Candidatus Planktophila sp.
GGTGATTGAAGTGGATTGTGAATCAGATGAGTTAAACGCTCATCTCGGCTCCAGCTTTCCTTCCGTGCTACATCTGGCTTTTTGTAACTGAGCTGCTTCTCAGGCCACCATGTAGCACCAGCCACTGTTTCAAATGAAGTTGTATCAAGAGTTGCGATGCAGTAGCCCAGGGCTTCACCCGTCTCGCTCTGCACGACAAAGCAATGTTCGGGAGATAGATGCAGGTATGGACCTACCCAGATATCACCAAGTAACTGAGGTTGTTGAAAAATGCCAGTGGCATCTTTTCCAGAATCTCCGGTAAGCACGCAGATTTCGTAAAGTCGTTCTTGATCTGCCTTTGTCGCTAGTCGGATATCCATGGTTACTTCAATAGAGCTAAAAGTCGAGCAACTTCTGAGGCAACTGCGTCGCGACCTGGGGCGATGTACTTGCGAGGATCAACTAACTTTGGATTGGCGCCAAGTGCTTCGCGGATCTCGTGAGTGAATACGTTGTTGAGGTGGGTAGCAATATTGATCTTGCTCATTCCCGCTTTGACTGCCTTCTGTAAATCAGGATCACTGACACCAGATGAACCGTGAAGAACCAATGGCACAGAGACTGTGCCGGCGATTTCAGAGATGAGTTCGAAATCTAAGGTGGCATCGCGAGTAGTCATGGCATGCGAAGAACCAACAGCCACGGCCAATAAATGCGCGCCAGTAGCCTCTGCAAAGGTCTTTGCCTCAAGCGGGTTGGTGCGAACTCCTGGGGCATGAACACCATCTTTGCCACCGACTTCACCGATCTCTACTTCGAGGGTTGCTCCGTAACTCTTGCAGAGCGCTGCCATGCGTGCACTTGCTGCCACATTGTCTGCATAAGAAAGCTTTGAACCATCGAACATCACTGAGTCATAACCAAGATCGAGAGCCTCTTTAACGAGATCCTCACTTTCAGCATGATCGAGATGAACTGAAACCGGCACAGATGAAGATTCAGCAATCGCAATAGTTGCAACAGAGATTGGCTTGAGTGCTTTGTGATAGCTGACGCAGTTTTCACTGATCTGCAAAATGACAGGAAGTTTTGCCAATTCAGCACCAGCAACAAGTGCTTCTGCATGTTCGAGCAAGATGACATTAAATGCGCCAACGGCTGATCCTGCGCTCTTGGCATCGAGTACTAATTTGCCTGCATTTGTGCGTGACATGGCGCTCCTTAGACAATCACAATCTCGACGCCAAGTGCGCGAAAATCCTTAACAATTTTTTGATCAATTCCATCATCGGTAATCAAAACATCAATCTCGCTGATAGGGCGAATCGAAGCAAAGGCACTCTTTGCAAACTTTGAGCTATCGGTAACAACAACAATCTTGCGCGCACGCGCGGCAATCTGGCGGTTAACGCGAGCCTCGTCTTCATGGCGAGCTGCTGCGCCAATGACTGAATCAATTGCTTCAACGCCAAGGAAGGCGATATCGATATTTACTTCCTTTAAAACTTCTTCTGCAAATGGGCCGGTGAGTTCGTAAGACTGAGGACGCGCAACTCCACCAGTGACAACTATCTTGATTTGGTGGCGAACCGTTAATTCGGCAGCGATATTTACCGCATTCGTCACAACAGTGAGCGCTGGCTGAAGTTCAGATGGATCACCTGGAGCAAACTCTGAACGAGCCACAATGGCGCGGGCAACCGCTGTCGTAGTTGTTCCACCGTTGATTCCGATGATGTCATGCCTAGAAACCATCTCGGCCGCGGCTTGCGCGATGCGCTGCTTTACCTCGTCTTCTTTAGCTACTTTGTAGGTAAGCGGAAGGCCTAATGAACCACCTGTGGCAACGGCTCCTCCGTGTGTACGTGAAAGCAGTTGTTTCTTTGCGAGTGAATCAAAGTCACGGCGGATTGTTGCTGCAGAAACTTTGAGCGAGTTAGCGACATCTTCAACTTCGACGCTGCCTTTTTCGACAACTATCTCCAGAATTCTGGAAAGTCGTTCTTGTCTACTCACTTCACGCTGCCGGCAGTAAGTCCGCCAACCAACCACTTCTCGATGAGTGCAAAGAGAACAACCACTGGAACGATTGCGATGATGGAACCTGCAAAGAGATAGTTCCATTGCACTTGATACTGACCAATCAATGATGTGAGGCCCACGGTTAGCGGCTCGCGTTCAGGTGAAGAAGTCAGCGTCAGTGCAATGACGAATTCGTTCCAGGCCGCAATAAAGGTAAAGATGAATGCGGTGACAAGTCCTGGAAGTGCCAAAGGCAAGACGATGCGAGTAAGAGTTGTGAATCTGTTACAGCCATCAATCCACGCCGCTTCTTCGATTTCTTTTGGAATACTTGAGAAGAAGCTCGAAAGAATCCAGATGGAGAATGCCATATTGAATGCTGCATAAATCAGAATCAGCGCGAGGTAGGTATCAACCAGACCGAACTTGACGATTTCGCGGAAGATTCCGACAACGAGAGCAGTTGGTGCAAACATCTGGGTAACCAGTACAAGGAGCAAGAAGAGCTTCTTGCCACGGAAATCATTACGAGCCACATAGTAAGCGGCAGGAACTGCAATGAAGATAACAATGATGGTTGCAGAAATTGAGATGATGAATGAGCTCTTAATAAAACCCATCAGTGGAATTTCTTTCCAGACGCCGATGAAGTTATCGAAAGCCCATTTCTTTGGAAGATAGGTCGCCGGAATAGCTGTGATCTCTTCCTTTGGCTTAAGGGCCGTTAAAAGCATCTGTAGATAAGGTGCGAAGAAGAGGAAGCCCATAGTCCATGCTGAAATAGTGAGCGAGACCTTCTTGCCTGTGAAGCGCTTGTGGCGCTTAGGAACCACGAGAGTAGTCATTAGTTCTGCTCCTGATTCTTTGATGCCTTAAGGAAGAGGCCAATGAAGACCAAAATGATTGCGAAGTTGATGGCCGCCATCGATGCAGATTGCCCTACATCTTGATCGCGGAATGAAATC
>CAZAET010000140.1:0-2946 GCA_964484215.1 uncultured Candidatus Planktophila sp.
CAAAGATCGGTCCACGTAAGGGCGACAACGCTCCTATGGCAGTGATCGAACTCGTAACAGATAAGTAAAACTAAGTAACTCTTACGATGGCGCAGCCCACTCTCTTTCCTGAGAGTGGGTTTCGTCGTTTAAGGATTGATATCGCCTATGACGGCACCAACTTTTTTGGCTGGGGCGCACAACCTGACCGTCGCACAATCCAAGACCTTGTTGAAGAAGCCATCTCGCGCATCTCACGAGTAGATACAGAATCTATTGTCGCTGGCCGCACGGATGCTGGTGTTCACGCTACGGGCCAGGTAATCCATGTCGATGTTCCGGATGCGATGTTTGATGGCGATCTGACCTATAAAGATTTCCGTTACAAACTCAATCGCATCCTCGATGAAGATGTTCGCATCATGAATATTACCGATGCCCCCGAAGGATTCCACGCACGTTTTTCTGCTCTTCGTCGTTACTACGTTTACAAGATCATCGACAATAACGATGTTATTCCGCCTCTTTCTCGCTACGACGTAGCTTCTTGGTATCGCCCACTCGATGTTGATCGCATGAATGAAGCGAGCAAGCTTGTCATCGGCCACCATGACTTTGCTGCCTTCTGTAAATTCCGCCAAGGTGGGACAACTATTCGAACCCTCGAAAAGTACGAGTGGAAGCGCACAGAAGATGGACTACTTGTTGCAGATGTAGTTGCTGATGCCTTCTGTTATTCCATGGTTCGAAACCTTGTGGGCGCAGTTGTCTGTGTTGCCGATGGTCGCAAAGATCCAAGTTGGATGGCAGAGCTTCTTGCTAATAAAGAGCGCGTCTCTGACTCACTTGTTTTTCCTGCGCGGGGTTTAAGTCTCTATCGCGTGGATTACCCAACCAATGATCAACTTTTGGAACGCGCAAAGGTCACTATTGGTAAGAGAGATGGCAGCGGCCAGAGAGAAGACAAAAGCTAGTGGGACATATTGATGTTTCAGCTGTTGAATACTCGCTATCTGATGGACGCGTATTACTCAACGATGTCTCATTCCGCGTAGGCGATGGCGCAAAGGTTGCGCTCATTGGTCCAAACGGATCAGGAAAGACAACGCTTATTCGCATGATCTGCGGTGACATTTCTCCCGATCAAGGAAGCGTTGCAATTACAGGTGGTCTTGGCGTGATGCGTCAGTTCATCGGTTCTGTGCGCGATGAAACGACGGTGCGCCAAATTCTTATTTCTGTGGCCCCTGCTCGTATTCGCGATGCTGCGGCAAAGATTATTGAGACTGAAAAGATCATGAATGAAGATGGTTCTGAAAAGAGCCAGATGGCGTATGCCCAAGCAATTATCGATTGGGGCGATTGCGGCGGCTATGACTTCGAAGTTATCTGGGATAAATGTTGTACCGAGATGCTTGGTAAATCATTTGATGAAGTTGCCGAGCGCAAGGTAAATACCCTGTCTGGGGGAGAGCAGAAGAAGTTGGTTCTGCGCGCATTGCTTGAAGGCCCTGAAGAAGTTCTGCTTCTCGATGAGCCAGATAACTATCTCGATGTTCCATCTAAGCGATGGCTTGAAAAAGTTGTATCTGAGACAAAGAAATCTGTTCTCTTCGTAAGCCACGATCGTGAACTTTTGCAGAACACAGCAACTCGTATTGTGGCGCTCGAACAAGGCGTCAATGGAAATACAGCATGGGTTCATGGTGCAAAGTTCGATACCTGGCACGAAGCTCGCAAAGCTCGCAATGAAAGATTTGCTGAGTTGCTGCTTCGCTGGGAGCAAGAACATCAGCGTCTGATTGATTTGGTTCGCACCCTTCAGGTTCAAGCTGCAAGCTCTCCTGATATGGCAAATAAATATCATGCGATGCAGACACGTCTTCGTAAATTTGAAGAAGCTGGTGCACCTGAAGCGCCACCTGTCGAGCAAGATGTAAAGGTTGGTTTACGTGGTGGCCGCACAGGATTACGTGCGCTCACCTTTGAAAACGTTGCAATCGCAAACCTGACTGAGCCATTTAACTTCGAAGTTTTCTTCGGAGATCGCATTGCAGTTCTTGGCAAAAACGGCACCGGTAAGTCGCACTTCTTCCGCCTGATCTCTGGTGATGAAACCGTGAAGTACGCAGGTAACTTTAAAGTTGGTGCACGCGTTGATATTGGTTACTTCGCACAGACACATTCACACCCAGAGTTCGAAGGCAAAACACTTCTAGAAATTCTCTGGGAGACCTATTCGTTGCAACTAGGGCCAGCAAAGAGCGTGCTTCGTAAATATGAAATTGATAAGCAGGCAGAGCAGAAGTTCACATCCCTTTCTGGGGGACAGCAAGCTCGCTTCCAGATCTTGCTACTCGAACTTTCTGGTTCAACTCTGCTACTTCTTGATGAGCCAACGGATAACTTAGATTTAGCGAGCGCCGAATCACTGGAGCATGCACTCGATCAATATGAAGGCACCGTTTTATCGGTAACCCACGACCGCTGGTTCACCCGTGGATTTAACAGATTCTTGGTCTTCGGGGCCGATGGCCAGGTCTATGAGTCTCCGGAGCCGGTCTTTGATTTCTAAGGATTTCTGAGCCCAGGTTCACGCGGGCTTTTGGGCCATTTTGACCCACCCCCCGCATGAAAGGTAAAGTTCCCCTCCTGCGCCAGCGAGGCGCTACACGTAAGTCCTAAGCTCAACTTAAAAGAAGAAGGTAATAAAGCATGCGTACATATAGCCCTAAGGCAGGAGACGTCGTCCGTAAGTGGCACGTCATCGATGCACAAGATGTTGTGCTCGGTCGTCTTGCAACACATGCTGCAGTTCTTCTTCGCGGTAAGCACAAGGCAACATTCGCGCCACACATGGATATGGGTGACTTCGTCATCATCATCAACGCAGAAAAGATCGCACTTTCTGGTAACAAGGCGCTTACAAAGTTTGCACACCACCACTCAGGTTTCCCAGGCGGTCTT
>CAZAET010000141.1:0-2934 GCA_964484215.1 uncultured Candidatus Planktophila sp.
CTCCTCGGGCGAACTCCCAAGAATTTCTCCATCCCTGCGCCAATTACAGAGCATGGCGATGCAAAGGTCATCTCGATCTTCAACCAAAAGGGCGGAGTCGGTAAGACAACGTCAACTATTAACTTAGGTGCAGCGCTCGCAGAGCTAGGACGTCGCGTTCTTCTCGTCGACTTTGACCCACAAGGCGGTCTCTCTTTAGGTCTCGGTGTAAACGCACATGCGCTTCCACTTGAGAACACCGTTTATTACGCACTCATGACACCGGACGCGAATATCGATGAGATTGTTTTGAAGTCTTCTGTTGCAGGTCTTGATTTTCTTCCTGCTAACCGCGATTTGGGAACGGCTGAAACAACACTGGGTGCTGAAATCGGTGGCCAGCAATATCTGAAGCGCGCACTCGGACGTCTTCGTTCAGAGTACGACGTAATTTTGATTGACTGCCAACCAACAATGGGTCAGCTCACTATCAACGCACTTGTTGCTTCTGATGAAGTTATCGTTCCTTTGCAATGTGAATACTTCGCTCTTCACGGATTCATCGAACTTAAGGGAAATATCGACAAGGTTCGCAGCTTCCTTAACCCTGAACTCAAATTAATTGGAATCCTTGCAACGATGTACGACCGTAAGACTCTGCATAACCGCGAAGTTCTTACAGCAATTCTTGAGAAATACCCTGAAGATGTATTTGAAACAATCATTGCAAAGACAATTCGATTCGCTGAGACAACTGTTGCAGGTGAACCGATTACTGCTTATGCATCTTCATCAGGTGGTGCGCAGTCATACCGCCGTCTTGCCCGTGAACTAATTGCCCGAGGAGGCGCCCGATGACACGTAGAGCTAGCTTGCCAGGTGCGGATGAACTCTTCCGCGCAAACACTCCAGCACTTAGTGCGGTTCGCCAAGTTGCTGAACCAATCCAAACTTCTGCACCTGTTGCGCCTGTAACACAGAGCGCTACACCAAAGACTAAGAAAGGTGTTCGCACCATCTCTCGACGTCGCGTTACAGCTGCAGAGAAATCACCTTCAGGTCGCGAACTTCATGAAGAGAAGATCACTGTCTATCTTTCTACAGATGAGCTCTTTGATCTTGATCAGGCTCGCCTTATGCTCCGCGGAGATCTAGGACTTGCAGTTGATCGCGGCCGCATCGTTCGCGAATCAATCGCAGTGATTATCGCTGACCTTGAGGCAAAGGGTGATCAAAGCATCCTTGCTCGTCGCCTTCGCGGGATCTAATAACTACTTAGTTTTTTACTTTGCTCGGGGATGTGCGGTGCTGTAAGTCTCGCGCACTTTATCGATTGTGATCAAGGTGTAAATCTGGGTTGTTGTAACCGATGAATGGCCTAACAACTCTTGCACCACGCGAATATCAGCGCCACCATCAAGAAGATGTGTCGCATATGAATGCCTGAATACGTGTGGGCTTACCTTCCCTTCTAGACCAGTTGCAACGGCAGCATCAAGAACTATCTGCCACGCGCTCTGTCTTGAAAGACGCTTTCCGCGAGCGTTAAGAAAGAGTGCCGGTTCAGTTTTTGAATTCTTTGCAGCCAACGCAGGGCGAGTGCGCGTGAAGTAATCTTCAATTGCTGCGACTGCGAATTTACCGAGTGGAACAAGGCGTTCTTTTGAGCCCTTCCCTCGCAATTTTAGAACAGTTACATCTCCGTCGTTGGTCTGCGTTACCGAGATATCCCCAGTATTTACGCCCACTATTTCACTTACGCGACCACCCGATGAGTAGAGCAATTCGAGTATCGCGAAATCTCGAAGTGAGATTGGGTCACCTTCTCGCTTTGCAGATTCAATCAGAGTTGTTACTTCATCTACAGATAAGGCTTTAGGCAGCTTCCGCGCAATCTTTGCGCTTACGATTTCAAGAGTTGGATTAGATATCTCAAACTCAAGAGATGCATACTTATAGAAGCCCTTAACGGCAGACAAGGTGCGATTGATGCTCGAAAGCGCCAGCCCCATCGCCTTGAGTGAGACTTCAAAGTCCGTAAGGTCTTGTGCCGTGAGACCCGCAAAATCTTTACGCGAGTCTTGTAAAAAAGTTTCGAACTTTATTAAATCACGGGCGTAGGAAGAGATCGAATTACTCGAGAGCCCACGTTCAATACGCAGCTGATCGAGGTAAGAGCTGCGCGCCGCCTCGAACTTCATTGCACAACTGTAATTTAGTGAGCGCCCTTACGTACGAGCGCTGCGGCAATCAACCCTGAAAAGAGCGGATGTGGACGAGTTGGTCGAGAACGAAGCTCGGGGTGAGCTTGAGTTCCAACGTAATAAGGATGAACTTCGCGAGGAAGTTCTACGAATTCAACAAGGTCGCGGTCGGTAAACATTCCAGAGAAGACAAGGCCAGCTGCTGAAATTTGATCGCGGTATTGGTTATTTACTTCATAGCGATGGCGGTGACGTTCAGAAACTTCCGTTGCTCCATAGACGCCAGCAACAATCGAGCCAGGTGTAAGTGTTGCTTTGTAGAGACCTAAGCGCATGGAGCCGCCCATATCTCCCCCACCGGCGACGATATCTTTCTGGTCATCCATCGTTGCAATGACATGTGTTCCGCTATCTGACAAGAATTCGGCTGAGTTAGCGTCCTTAATTCCTGCCAAGTTGCGCGCAGCTTCAATAACCATGCACTGCAAACCTAAACAGAGTCCAAGGGTTGGAATCTTATTCTCGCGAGCAAACTTAAGCGCGCCAAGCTTTCCTTCAATTCCGCGGATACCGAAACCACCAGGAACGCAGATGGCATCGATTTCGCCAAGCGCCTTCTTCGCACCTTCTGGTGTTTCGCACTCATCACTAGGAACCCAAATAATTTCAACCTTTGCTTCGTTGGCGAATCCGCCGGCACGAAGAGCTTCAGAAACAGAAAGATAAGCATCTGGAAGATCGATGTACTTTC
>CAZAET010000142.1:0-2926 GCA_964484215.1 uncultured Candidatus Planktophila sp.
CGCGCGCGAATTTTTGGCGGCACCAGCACGATTAAGGCTGGCGAATTCATCATCCAACCGCAGGCGTCGAATGCCGAGATATTGTCTATCCTCACCGGCGGCAAAACCGTCCAGCGGATGGTCACTATCCCCGAGGGGATGCCATCGATCATGGTCTACGAACGCTTGATGGCGAATGACCGCCTCAGCGGCACTATCGCAATGCCGGCCGAAGGCTCCGTGCTTCCCGACAGCTATGCCTTTGGCATAGGCGAACCGCGCGCTGCGGTGCTCAAACGCATGCAAGACGCGATGACAAAAACAATGGACGAGCTTTGGCCAGAGCGAAGCCCCAACACGGTCGTCAAAACGCGGCTTGAGGCGTTGACGCTGGCGTCGATTGTCGAAAAGGAAACGGCGCTGAAATCCGAACTGCGGATTGTGGCCGGGGTATATTCCAACCGCCTGCGCAAGGGCATGATGCTTCAGGCTGACCCGACTATCATTTACCCGATTACCAAGGGCAAACCGCTTGGCCGCCGCATCCGCAAATCCGAAATATCCGACGTCAACGACTATAATACTTATGCGATGAGGGGCCTGCCAAAGGGTCCGATTGCCAATCCGTCACGCGCCGCGATTGCCGCTGTGCTGAACCCGCAAGCGACGAGCGCCTTGTTCTTCGTCGCCGATGGCAAGGGTGGCCATGTGTTTGCCGACACGCTGCAAGAGCACAACGCCAACGTCAAAAAATGGTATGCAATCCGCCGCGAACGCGGGGAAATGTAATCCTTTAAGGTTCGGCGATGTTGAATGCGCTGGGCATCGGGTCAAGCGCAGCCTGAAGCTTGTCGACAACCGACCGGTCGCCTTCGATCTTCAGCCCAGCCATTTGCAATTGCGCTGCCGGCATTTTCAGGAATAGCAGCGCAAGGAACAGCTGACGCGGTCCGGTAACGGTGACTGCTGGCGCAGCATGGCCTGTTCCCATTTCGCTGATCATCACCGCATTGCCGACGGTGATTTTCGCCGTCTCCTTCCGATCCGAAATCACAAAATTCAGCGTCAGTGCCGCATTGCCGATAATCTTCGGATCCAATCGGGTTGCGACAGAATCAAGCAACAGGCCAGTTGGTATCGCTGAAATCATGTCGATGCTTTGCGTACTTACGCCCGCCTTCATGCCGCGCCGTAGCTCGGCCGCACCGGTCAGAAACATGTTACGCCAAATCGCGGACTCCGCCTGATAGCCCTGCTGTTCATAACTGTCGGCAAGCAAAAAACGGCCTTCAACATTTTTGGGATCGGCAAAAACCAATTGGTTCAACAGGTCCGAAGACCAGCGATAATCCCCCGCCTTCATGGCCTTTTTCGCCGCCGCGAGCAGCTTCTTTGCCCCGCCCATTGCAGCGACCATTTTCGCCGCGCGAACTTCAGGCGGGTGGGGGTTAAGATTGGCAGGGACTGCGTCATACCAACCCAGATAATATTGATACACGGCCTTCGAATTGTGGCTGTAGGTGCCATAATAGCCCTTGTTGAACCATTGGTCGCCAATCGCTGGCGGCGCTTTCAACGCCTCGGCAATCTCGGCCTGGGTCATGCCCTTGTTCATCATACGGACTGTCTGGTCGTGCAAATAGCGATAGTTATCGCGTTGGCCCGACAACCAGCCTTTGACCTCGGACTGTCCAAAGCGTGGCCAGCAATGGCTTGAGATGATCGTGTCGCTGCGGTCGCCGTACAGGTTGACGGCTTCGTTCAGGAATCCGGACCAGCTGAGCGCATCACGCACCTTTGCGCCGCGCGGGGTCAGAATATTGTGCAGGCTGCAGGTGGCTATTTCTGCCGCCAAAAATGTGCGCGCTGCCGGGATATAAACGTTCATTTCGGCTGGCGCTTCTGTCGCGGGCACCATTTGAAATTCGAGATTCACACCGTCAATTTCGCGCACTTCTCCGGTTTTGCGAATATCGATGGTTGGCGAAATGAGGGTAATGTCGCCGCCGCCAATGCCTTTACCGATGCCGCTGCCCATTTGACCCTGCGGCCCCGGTGCCAAGTTGGTGCCAAATTGGAATGTCGCCCGCCGTCCCATCGCTGGCCCGGCCATCACATTTTCAGACGCAGTTTCAGCCAGAAAATGTTCCGGCGCGATAATGGCGACCTTGCCCGCCTTAACATCGGCTTCATTGACGATGCCGCGCACGCCGCCAAAATGGTCGCCATGGCTATGGCTATAAATGACTGCGGAAACAGGGCGTGTCCCCAGCTTTTCATTGACCAGCTTCAGCGCCGCAGCGGCGGTATCCCGGCTGGTCAACGGATCGATGATAATCCAACCCGTTTGCCCTTTGATGATGGTCATGTTGGACACATCAAACCCGCGCACTTGCCACATATTGTCGGTCACCGCATATAGGCCATGCTTGCGCAAAAGCCCCATGTGCCGCCACAGGCTGGGGTTTACCGTGTCCGGCGATGCCGAATTGCCCATCCAGTCATAAGCGCCCAAATTCCAGACAGGCTTGCCATCTTTGTTGGTGATGATGTGGTCCGCCAGACTTCCAAGAAACCCGCGATCTGCAAATTCAAGGTCACGACCATCTTCCGCCGGAAGCTGCGCCGCCATGCTGCGCTGTGCGGCAATGGTCGCGTCCGATGCTGGCTTGGCGTCTTGTGCGAAAGCACCTGTGGCCGACGCCGTGCTCAACAGCATGGCGCATAAGAATTTCTGCATGTTGGTCTCTCCCCCAAAATTTTTTTGGACGATGCATCATAAGGCCGCGTAGGTAAATCAGGTTTTTCGACCCGGGATTATCCAACCATCAGAATTTATAAGAAACTATAGGGATCGACGTCGACCCCGACCGGCAGCAACATCGTCGGTGCCGATCTGCGCGGCGCCAACCTGACCGGCGCCAATCTGCAGAACGCCCGCCTCATG
>CAZAET010000143.1:0-2921 GCA_964484215.1 uncultured Candidatus Planktophila sp.
TAGCGATGCTATTAACAGTCGATGTAGGAAATACAAATACAGTTCTTGGAATCTTCGATAAGGAAGATCTCGTTAAGTCATGGCGCGTGAAGACCGACCCTCGTACTACGGCTGATGAACTTTGGCTTCAGTACAGCGCACTCATTAGCGGATATTCACTCACAGGGTTATCTATCTGTTCTACTGTGCCTGCAACGTTGCGCGAACTTCGCACCATGATTGCAACTTACTTCGCAGATATTCATACAACGATTGTTGAACCCGGCACCAAGACTGGTGTTCAGCTACTCGTTGATAATCCAAAGGAGATCGGTGCCGATCGCATCGTTAACACTCTTGCAGCGCATACCTTGTATGGCGGACCAGCAATCGTTGTTGACTTCGGAACTTCGACAAACCTCGATGTTGTATCTCCTAAGGGTGAATTCCTTGGTGGCGCACTGGCTCCTGGAATTGAAATTTCAGTCGACGCACTTGCTGCTCGTGCTGCACAACTTCGTAAAGTTGAATTGATTCGACCAAAGAGCGTCATTGGAAAGAACACTGTCGAAGCGCTTCAGTCAGGAACAATCTTTGGATTTGCTGGACAAGTCGATGGCCTCGTTGATCGAATTACTGCAGAACTTGCAAAGGATTACGCCGAAGCTCCAACAGTGATTGCGACCGGTGGCTTAGCCCCACTCATCATTGGAGTCTCTGACACAATCGATGAGCACGAACCGGATCTGACTCTTATCGGCCTACGCCTTATTCATGAGAAGAATCAGTAGCGATAAAAGGTAGACTCACCGCCCTATGACAACCGATAACACGCCTGCGACAGAAGACGACCTACCCGAGCAACTTCGGATCCGTCGCGAGAAGCGCGCGAGCCTTATTGAGCGTGGAATCGAGCCATACCCGGTCGCGGTTGCCCGCACTAAATCTCTCAAAGAGGTTCGCGAGAAGTACGCCGGTCTTGAAATCGATGTAGCTACCGGAGATATCGAAAGCCTTACTGGCCGCATTATCTTTAAGCGCGATACCGGCAAACTCTGTTTTGCAACACTTCGCGAAGGCGATGGCACTGAACTTCAGGCGATGTTATCTCTCGACAAAGTCGGTCAAGATCAACTCGATGCTTGGAAATCAGATATCGATCTAGGTGACATGGTCTCTGTTACCGGCGAAATCATTACCTCTAAGCGCGGCGAACTTTCCATTCTTGCAAATTCATGGACTCTGGCTTCAAAGTCACTTCGTCCGTTGCCAAATGATCACAAGCCAATGTCTGAAGAGACTCGCGTCCGCATGCGTTATGTAGATTTGATTGTTCGTCCAGAAGCTCGCACAGCAGCGCGTATGCGTCCAGCGGTTATGCGTTCACTTCGCGAGACATTTAATAACGAAAGCTTTATTGAAGTTGAAACACCAATGCTTCAGGTAATGCATGGCGGTGCAGCAGCTCGCCCATTTAAGACTTTCAGTAATGCATACGACATGGATCTCTTTATGCGTATTGCACCTGAACTCTTCTTAAAGCGCTGTGTTGTTGGTGGTATCGAGCGCGTCTTCGAAATCAACCGTAACTTCCGTAACGAGGGTGCAGATTCTTCACACTCACCAGAATTCGCAATGGTCGAGTCCTATATGGCCTACGGCGATTGGCGCTCAATCGCAGATGTCACTCGTTCACTTATTCAGAATGCTGCAATGGCAGTTGCTGGTTCACACGTTGTGACACACCACGATGGTCGCCAAGCAGACCTCGGTGGCACATGGAAAGAGATTTCACTCTACGACGCAATCTCTGAAGGCGTTGGCGAGCAGGTAACAGCGCTTACTTCGATTGATGAACTCAAGAAGTACGCCACAAAGCTCGGCATGAAAATCGACCCAAAGTGGGTAACAGGCAAGCTCGCTGAAGAGATATTCGAGCACGTTGCTCAAGATAAGTTAATCGAACCAACATTTGTTATGGGCTATCCCGTCGATACTTCACCACTTGTTCGCGCACATCGCGAAATTCCGGGCGTTGTAGAAAAGTGGGATCTCTACGTAGATGGATTCGAACTTGCAACTGGTTACTCAGAACTTATCGACCCAGTAATTCAACGAGATCGTTTAGTTGAACAAGCACAGCTTGGTGCTAAGGGCGATCTCGAAGCGATGCAGGTTGATGAAGATTTCTTACGTGCAATGGAATTCGGAATGCCACCAATGGGCGGAATGGGAATGGGCGTTGATCGTCTTCTCATGGCTCTTACTGGCCTTGGAATCCGCGAAACAATTTTGTTCCCACTTGTTAAGCCAGAAATTGATTAACAATGTTGGTTATTCGCCCAGCTAAGACAGCAGATGTAAAGGCAATTCGCGAACTTGTTGATTCCTATGCAGCACCTGGTCAGATGCTTGCCAAAGAGACAGTCACACTTTACGAAGGTGTTCAAGAATTCACTGTCGCAGAACTTGATGGAAAAGTCGTCGGCTGCGGAGCGCTTCACACTCTTTGGGAAGATCTTGCCGAAGTTCGTACAGTTGCAGTTCAAAAAGATTTGCATAAGCAAGGAATTGGCCACAAAATCATGGAGCGCATCATCGAACGTGCGCGCGAAGTAGGCGTTGAAAGAATTTTCTGCCTTACCTTTCAAACAGAATTCTTTGGCCGCCACGGCTTCGTTGAAATTCATGGCACTCCAGTTGATCAAGAGGTCTATCAGCAGCTCCTGCGCTCCTATGACGCTGGTGTAGCCGAGTTCCTTGATCTCGAGTCGGTGAAGCCAAATACCCTCGGCAATACCCGCATGCTTCTCAATCTCTAGAGCCAATATCTAGTTATCTGGCGGGAATATCGAGCCCATATATGGGGTTCTAATCCCTACAGAGCCATCCACCTCGCGCCTTCCCTAGGCTGGGTTATAGGCTTACGGCAGATTCAATGA
>CAZAET010000144.1:0-2917 GCA_964484215.1 uncultured Candidatus Planktophila sp.
CTCTGGTTGGTCTTGTTCTACTTATTGTCGTAGGACGCTAGAGACTCGTAGATCAGCTGGTCGTTCAACTTTATCGTTGAAGAAGATCCAGATAAGCACGCACATCAATAATGAGAAGCCACCGCAGATAGCAATTGTTTCGCGGGTTCCAACTGCCTCAGTGAGATAACCAATCAACATTGAACCAAGCGGGGTTCCGCCCATAAATACCAAGAGATAAATTCCCATGACTCGTCCACGGACTGCAGGGTCGCTATTGACCTGAACATATGAGTTAGCGCTAATTAACATCGTCAGCGCCGAAATACCGCAGATAGGTAGCCACAACGAGTACCAGGTGTAGGTAGGCATAACAGATAGAACGATGACGACGATAGAGAACCAGGCACCTAACTTGATGACCAACTTTGCATTTCTAAATCGTTCTAGCCGCGCACTCAGTAGAGCGCCAGATAACGAGCCGACTGCAATATATGTTCCAAGCAAACCAAATTCCGCAGGACCTTTACCAAACTCCTTAGAGGCCATCAACGCGTTAAAGATTTGAAAGTTAAGTCCAAAGGTTGCTGCAAAGAAAACAAGTGCCATGACGACATATAAATCAGGACGAGCTTTGGCGTAACGAAGACCTTCGCGAATAGTTCCGAGAGTCTCTTCCTTCTTCTGGATAAAGAAATCAGATGGGCGCATAAAGAGCAGCGAAAGAATGACGAAGAGATAGGTAGTTGCATTAATGAGAAATGAAGGACCTGTACTAAAACGCGCAATCAGAAAGCCAGATAACGCTGGCCCAACGAGACGACCTGCATTGAAGTTAGCTGAATTCAGGCTTACTGCGTTGGCAACATCAGAGTGCCCCACAATTTCAGCAGTAAAGCTCTGACGAATAGGTGCATCGAGCGCGGATGAAATACCCAATATGGCCGCACAAACAAATACATGCCAGAGCTGAATTACTTCAGCGACAACAAGGATTCCAAGTGCATAACAGGCAAGGGCTGCAACGATATTTGTCCAGATCAATAACTTTCGCTTATCGATGCGATCTGCCATCGCACCACCTTGCAAGCTAAAGAGCAGCACTGGTGCGAATTGAATTGCAGTGACAAGGCCAAGATAGAAACCATTGTTATCGGTGAGTTCGAGGACTAACCAATCTTGCGCAACGCGCTGCGCCCATGTGCCGATATTGGAGAGTGCATTTGCGGGAAAGAGGATGCGGAAGTTGCGATGGCGAAACGAGCGCCAGTTTCCGTTCTCATCGACCTTAATTCGCATTACTCTTCTCTTATGTCATCGAACCAACAAGGCTCAAATATCAAAGCTGTTGTAACTCTAATCGCTATCGGCACCATCTGCTGGCTTGCCGCAGGAGTCGTTGCCATTGCAGCAGGAGCTGAATCGAAGATTATTTGGACATGCGTAGTTGGCGCAGCTTTAGGTACGACAGGAATTCGTTACTCAATACGACGATCACGCCGCACCGGGATTTAAAGAACGCTTAGGCTTCGAGCTGGGAAGCGATTCCGCGCAATACGCGGCCAAGACGTTCAGCTTCAGGACCTGATGGATGGCGTCCATTGCGGAGACCATTTCCAACGCGATCAAGAATCTTGATGGTGTCTTCAATCATCGCAGCCAAATCATCGTTGTTAACACGTGAATTTTCTGCAAGAGAAACTGGCGCATCGATGATGTGCACAGACATTGCCTGTGGTCCCTTACGTGAATCAATCACAGAGAACTCAAGCTTGGTGCCTGGCTTTACTGTTGCAACGCCTTCAGGGAGTGCAGATGACGCGAGATAAACATCTTCGCCTTCATCGGATGCAATGAAGCCAAAACCTTTTTCAAGGGAAAACCATTTAACTTTTCCTGTAGGCATTGCACTTACTCCTTAAATTTACGGTACTCGTTTAGTCATGCGAGCCGGGGGGATTCGGACAGGGGGCTAATTTATCGCACTTAGCGAAGGCCTTGCTACTGGGATTTACGCTTAAAGGGTCGCTTCGCTATGCGCGCCGCAGCCGTGGTCGACTGAAACTACGCGTGCATCATCTGGTGCAATCGCATTGGCGCAGACACCGAATGATGATCGAAGTGAACCTGCAATCGGTAAGAAGAAACCACATGAAGCACATGGCTTTGGTGCACCTTGTGCCAGCGGAGTATTAGGTCCGCGATCGCCTGTGTACCAACGCTTACTTGCTTGATCGCGACCTTCGATGGAAAGAACGCGTGGACGCATAAGACCAAGATCAAATACTTCTGTTGCATCCAGTCCTTCATCTTGGACAAGTGCGTTAACACCAGGAACAAGACGAGTATCTTCGAGAACGCTTGGAACGATTACACCTGGCTGAATATCTTCAGGAAGGATGCGATCCATGTAAGGAACGTGATCTGGTGCCATGAGTGAATCAGGACCAGGAATAACAACGAGATCACAGATTGTTGGTGCTGCTTCTTCATCAACCTTTGCAACGGTGACGCACCAGCGCCAGCCGCGGTATCCGGCGATATCTGCATTAAACAAATATGTAGCTACGCGATTTTCATCATCGAATTCAACTGAGACAAAGTCGCCAACCTGTGTTGCAAATTCCGCTTCAGCCAAGGCGGCGTTGCGTGCAACGAGTTCTGCATCAAATGTCTTCATGTTCTAATCGTAAAGCAGAAGGCCCCCGAGACGTTAATCTCGAGGGCCTTCGTAACTATTTACGCGTGCTTTAGAAGTCCATATCCCCGCCGCCTTGTGGCATTGGGTTAGCTGACTTTGGTTCTGGCTTATCTGTAATCACTGCCTCTGTTGTAATAAAGAGAGCTGCGATTGATGCTGCATTCTGAAGTGCAGAACGTGTGACCTTAGCTGGATCGATGATGCCAGCCTTGATCATGTCTACATATTCACCAGTTG
>CAZAET010000145.1:0-2849 GCA_964484215.1 uncultured Candidatus Planktophila sp.
ACTAGGTGTACCGCGCAATCCGATGGCTCCCCCATGGCCTTCTGGCTTCACATCTCTTCTTTAAACTCTTTACGCAAGAACGTTCGGTCTTCCTTGATCTCATTCTCTATAACCTGGTTTGGATCGTCGCAGTCATTGCAATTACCCAATCGTCTTTAAGTAACGATCCCATCGCAGTTGCTAGCGCTTCTCTTGGAATTTCTTTCTGGGGAGTTGGCTCGCTGCTTAATAGTTATAGCGAGTTCTATCAACTTACTTCTAGCGCGCAGCTCTTTGCGCAAACTAGCTACGCACTCTTCTATCCATGCGCACTAGTTGCGATTCCACGTACATTGGTGCGCGGGCGACGACTTAATCCGCTTGAACTATTGGACTCGGCAATCTTTGGCCTTGGTATTTCATCAATTGCTACCGCGCTCTTTCTATCGCGCGTCTTTCCGCAATCACTAATTAATCTGCAAGATCAATTCTTCTCACTTCTCTATCCAGTCTGCGATTTACTGCTTCTAGTAATTGCATCCGTTGCATTTGTGACGCACCGACTTCAGGCTCGAGCCGCACTCCTTTTTCTAGGTATCGCGATTTTCTCGGCGTCGGATCTGCTCTTTCTCTGGCTCGCTGTCGGCGGTAACTATCGCTTTGGACAAATTACAGATGACGGCTGGCTCGTTGGAATCGTTCTGATCGCGTCGTCTCTCTGGTTACAGCAGAGCAAAGATGGACACGATGTCACCATCCATCCAGTATTTATCGCACTCTCAATATTTATGAGTCCGACCTTGTTGGCTCTTATTGCACTACGTCCAGGAATCTTTCCGATGTTTATTGTCGCCCCTGCGATCGGAACACTCTTTCTAGCCTTTATGCGCATGACAATAGTGATTCGTCAGGCGAAGAATTTGGGTGAAGAGAAAGTGATGGCGCGCACTGACGATATGACTGGTTTACCTAATCGGCGCAGGCTTATTGCAGAGCTAGATAATTTCTCAAAGACAGAAGGCGCGCTACTGCTTCTGGACCTCAATGAATTTAAGCCAGTCAATGACACCTACGGGCATGAACTTGGAAACGTATTACTCCAACACGTTGCCGCGCGTTTTAGTAGATCACTTCCTACTGGTGCAATTCTTGCCCGATTAGGCGGTGATGAATTTGGCGTGCTGATCTCAGGTAGTTATGAAGAAACGCTTGAGGCTGCGCAGGCGCTGCAAGCAACGGTGAGCTATCCATTTACTGTCGATGGCCATCAGATCACTGTGGGCGTTGCGATTGGTCATGTTTATAACGATGGCAAAGGCGCGCTTCTTGAGCGCGCAGATGCAGCCATGTATGAAGCAAAGCGAAGTGGCCTAGGCGTTGTTCGGTCTCAGCCAGTTGTATGAAACTTCAACTTAATTCCAACGTAGCTTCCGAGGAATACAAAGGCAAAGAAGAGCCAACCCGAGAGTGCAAAGGCTTGAGTTCCTGAAAGCAGAACACCGATGGTGCAACCCAAAGAAGTCATTGAGCCCCAACCAAGAAGAATTCCACCGAGAAGAGCAGTCGATGAATTCTTTGCGGTGAGCTTTGAGAATTTGAATCGACCACCTGCAAAGGCTGCAGCAAATGATGTTCCAACAAGTCCGATAACAAGCCAGCCGTTATTGGTAATTGTCTCAGCCACAACTGCAATACATCCAGCCATGCGATCAAGACCAACAAGAGTGTCAGTTCCGATTCCTTGCGCATCCATAAAGGTGCGCGCTGTTGTGCTGAGCTGACGAGTAACACCCAACGGTTCAACGCGAAGATAAGCAATTGTTCCGACTACGCCAACGATTGCACCTGTTGCAATCGGGCTCCAGCGATCTGTAATCAGTGATTTCAAGGTTGCTGAAAGTGAAAGTGTTGCAGCTGGCGCTTTACGGATTGGATCCGAGTTAACACCCTTGCGAATTGCAAAGAAGGCAAGCCCAAGGAGAGCTGCCAAAGTAATAAGGAGTGCACCTGAGTAACCGACGTAATGTGGCAACCAAATTGTTGGTGCATCAGAGATTGCGTTGAGATAGAGCCAATTCCATGTAAGGAAGGCGATGACAAAACCAATAAGAGTTCCGATGAGTGCAGGAATAGCGCGAAGGTAACCCTGACCAAGTCGATATAGATGGCCGCTGATACATGCACCCGATAGCGCCATTCCGATACCAAAGGCAAATGCAGCAACAGCTAATACCCAACTGACAGGCCCGATGTGTGCGACCGGAGGTAAACGATCTGTGCTGGTATCAGGTAAGAACTGACCGAAGATCAGCGCATAACCGATTGATCCTGTTGCGATTGCAACAAGGACTGAAATAAATGGAGTTGTGTTCTTATCTTCAATTCCATCACGGAAGATGCAGAAGAAACAGAAGCGACCACGTTCGAGCAATAGACCAAGGCTCATGCCAATCAGAAGTGAGATTGGCGCCGTTGAGTTACTGACATTTGAAGAGAGAATAAATGCAGTCAGAAGTAAGGCTGCGATAACTGCAAAGGAGATTGCTGTGCGAATCTTTTCTGCACGAGTCCATGCAGAAGCAGCAACCCCGGAGTTACCGGAGTTGCTGCTCTGTGTATGAAGAGTAGAAATTATGCAGCTCCCCAAATAGTTCCTGCATTGTTAACGATTGGAACACCTACAGAGTTTCCGTATTCAGTCCATGAACCATCGTAGTTCTTCACGTTATATCCAAGGATTTCGCTAAGTACGAACCATGTAAGTGATGAGCGCTCACCGATACGGCAGTAGGTGATGATGCTCTGCTTTCCATCTACGCCCTTATCCGCATAGAGCTTCTTAAGCTCTGCAACAGTCTTAAATGTTCCAT
>CAZAET010000146.1:0-2825 GCA_964484215.1 uncultured Candidatus Planktophila sp.
GAAAATAACTTCCGAGCACTTCAATCTGCCAATAAGGGAAAGACTTATTTCCTTCTGGCATCAATGGGTGTTCTGACATGGCTCGTTGCATATGCAGCGATGACTTATTTTGGAGTTGGTACCGCTTCAACAATGGTGCCGATGGCAGTTGGTTTCGCACTCATTGGTGTGTGGGGTTCGTATTATGGCTCTGACAAATTAGTTCTCACCATGACAGGTGCAAAGCTGATTACACGCGAAGATGCACCCGAACTCTTTAATGTCATTGAAGAAGTTGTTATCGCAAGTGGTCTACCAATGCCGAAAGTCGCAATCGTTGAAGATAGCGCGCCAAACGCATTTGCAACGGGGCGTAACCCTGAACATGCACTGATTGCATTTACTACTCGCATCCTCGAAGTCATGGATCGCGATGAACTTCAAGGCGTAATTGCTCACGAGATGTCACACGTTGCTAACCGCGACACTTTAGTTTCAGCAGTTGCTGCAACAACAGCTGGTGCCATCGCAATCTTGAGTGATTTCCTTACACGCATGATGTGGTTCGGTGGTGGCCGTGATCGTGATCGCGGAGGCAATTCAAATCCGCTCATGTTGGTCTTCTCACTCGTTATCTTGATTCTCGCACCACTTGCTGCGATGTTATTGAAATCTGCAATCTCACGTAAGCGCGAAGCTTTAGCTGATGCAACTGCAGTTTCATTTACTCGTAACCCTGCAGGACTCCGTAAAGCGCTAGAAGTATTGGCTGCGGATTCAACAGTGGTTCGCCAGAAATCAAATGCGGTTGCACATATATGGATTGAATCACCGCTGGATGGGCAGACTGTCTCTAAGTTATTTAGTACTCATCCACCGATTCAAGAACGTATCGCCACTCTGAAGGCGATGGAGTCTCTAGGCCCGGCTGGGGAATAACAGAGTAAAGATTGCGCCTTCTCCAGGCGTAGATTGCACCGAAACTGAGCCTCCATGGGCGCGCATCACCGCATCAACAATCGATAGACCCAGTCCACTTCCATCTGCGCCGGTACGAACTCGAGAAGAATCTGCGCGATAGAAACGTTCAAAGATTCGCTTCTGATCTTCTGCACTAAGTCCAGGACCTTTATCTGCAACAGAAACCTCAACACCCGCATCCGTTGCTGAAACCGAGACTGTTATCGGAGTACCAGCTGGCGTATGTGCACGTGCATTAGCCAGAAGATTTGCAACGACTTGATGGATGCGTACTTCATCGCCCAATGTAAAGATCTCATCGCTTTCGGAAATGAATTCAACAGGATGATCAGGTCCTGCAGCGCGTGCTGAAATGACGGCATCTTCGACAACTTTATTGATATCGACAGGCTTTGAATCCATCTCGCGTGCTTGATCAAGGCGAGCAAGGAGAAGTAAATCTTCAACCAATGAGCCCATGCGCTTTGATTCGTTTTCAATACGAGCAATCAACTCACTGGTCTCTTTCTCGCCAGTGACTGCGCCTTGGCGATGAAGTTCAGAGAAACCGCGGATTGCAGTAATCGGAGTACGAAGTTCATGAGAAGCATCAGCCACAAAGCGACGGAGTTTGTTCTCGCTCTCTGTCTGAATAGAGAAAGACTTTTCAATGCGCGAAAGCATTGAGTTCAAAGATGTGACCAGACGACCAACCTCAGTTCCAGGATCTGTTTCGGGCATACGCGCTGAGTAATTACCAGATGCAATCTCTTCGGCAGTCTTTTCAGCATCTTCCAATGGGCGAAGACCGATTTTGATGACAGCACGAGATGCTGCGGCAATCATGAGAAGTAGTACCAAACCAATAAGTCCGAATAAGAATGAGAGGCGCGCAAGTGTTCGTTCTAAATCACCGAGATTTTGCGCAGCGACAAATGTTCCCGCAGGTGATGACAGAGGACGTGCAATTACTCGAAAGTCAGGACCAGGAGCTGCGATCGTGAATGCTTCATCACCATGCACTGCAACCTCTTCAGGCAGTAAACCTGCAAGGTAAGAAGTGATTGATGCACCGCCTAAATTGCCGCCTAAACCACCCAAAACAGCGCCATCAGGGCCAAGGACCGTAATCGATGTAGATGTTGGTATCTGCGAAAGCGGTGCCGGAGCCCCAAGTCCACGACCTAAACCACGACCAGGGCGTCGGTCATCTTCATCGCGATCTTCATCATTTGCGATTCCACCGCGTTCAATACGAGGAACAGCAGCTTCTGCAATAACAACTAGCTGTTCATCAACTTGTGAAAGTAGGTAACCTTTAAGAAGTGATTGTGTAGCAAAGCTTGCAGCCACAAAGCCGAGCGCTGTGAGCAGAACAATTCCAAGAGAAAGTCTGCTGCGTAAGCTCCAGGTGCGAAATGGCGAATTCATAAGTTCTACTTTGTAGCAGGCAATCTAAGTCGGTAACCAACGCCGCGCACTGTATGAATCAGCGCTGGTTCGTAGATATCAATCTTCTTGCGCAGGTAAGAGATATACGTTTCAACGATTCCGGCGTCCCCTCCGAAGTCGTAATCCCACACATGATCAAGGATCTGCGCCTTGCTGACAACGCGATCCGCATTAATCAGTAAGTAACGTAACAATGTAAATTCTGTAGGCGAGAGTTCAAGTAAATGTCCGGCGCGACGTGCTTCGTGCGTTGCTTCATCGAGTTCAAGATCTGCAAAACGAATCTTCTCTTCATCCATGTTCTGCTCGACAACACCAATACGACGCAGCAGCGCACGTAGACGTGCGACAAGTTCCTCAAGGCTAAATGGCTTTGTCATGTAATCATCGCCACCGATTGTTAGACCTTGCACTTTATCTTTCATCTCATCTTT
>CAZAET010000147.1:0-2799 GCA_964484215.1 uncultured Candidatus Planktophila sp.
TTTTGATATCAGCCTTCCCCTTGCTGATATCAAACGGTTATCCGAGGACTTCGTATGCGAAAAGTACGACGAATGGTGGGCAGAATCAAATGAAAATGGCGAAGACACATAAATTTTTTTCTGTCAAAAACTTTGATTTCTCCTCCAATATTTATTGCATCTAATACATTTCCTCAATGACTACTGGAGACTTTTCAAGGGACTTTGAAGAAGTCACACTCCCCGGGGTCGATGAGGGTGAAATCCTTGTTATCCGTTCCACTCGTCGCAAAAAGAGCATCTCGGCCTATCGCCAAGGTGGCCGCATCGTCATCTCTATTCCAGCTCGCCTGAGTAAGGCCGATGAGCGTGCCATCGTCCCCGAGATGATTGCCAAGATTCGCAGCCAAGAAGAGTCCAAGACCCCAGGCGAAGCCGATCTCATCGCCAGAATCGACCAGCTGCTCTCCGAATTAGCCCCTGAAATCACCGAACGCCCCGTTTCAGTCACTTGGCGGGCGATGCGCGAGCGCTGGGGCTCATGTACGAGCGTTGACCGTTCTATCCGTATCTCTGACCGCCTCAAGCTCGCCCCCGCCTACGCCCTGGATTACGTCCTCTTCCATGAGGCGATACACCTCCAATACTTCGACCATGGTTCTGAATTCACTGAGGTCCTGGCTCGATTTGAGGATTCTGAGCTCGCGAGCGCCTATCTCGATGGCTATGAGGCAGCCGAGAGAGCCCTCTTGGCCCCCGTTGAACTGGAGAAGATCTAGCCCAATTTTTCTCTAAATCTCCACGCACAATTCACGCGTAGAAACCGACTTTTGAGCGTGAGCGGGGGTATTGTTTCAGCCAGTACACATGAGCGCCAAGCACATGGGTCGAACGGAGGCAAAAATGACAGAGGTAGAGACATACAAGGGTGACGCTTACTGCGTTAAGTGCAAAGAGAAGCGTGATTTCGAGGGAACTGTAAAGATCTCAGACTCTGGTCGTCGCATGGCACAGGGCATCTGCCCAGTGTGTGGCACCAAGGTAAATCGCATTCTCGGCAAGAAGCCAGAATAAGTTTTACGTCACTATACGTAGTTATAACCCTCGCCCTTATGGGCGGGGGTTATTTCTTTTTCCACAGTAAACAAGGCCGCTCGCTTAGCAGTAGGTGCGCTCGCCGGAGAATGCCCAGCTATGAGAACACTCAAGCGCGGTACATCACTCTTTGAAACTACAACTCCTGGAGAATTTTTCTTAGGAACGTCAGCGCGAGCAATTCGCATCTACACGGCTGAGCAGAAAATCATCGCTGAGCATCTTGCACAAGGCGCGAGCGAAGATGACATCCCCCGCATTGCTGGAGTCTCATCAATTGCGATACATAACCTGATGACCGAGCTTGCCCACCAATCGCTGCTTGATACAAAGCAGGGATCAATCACGATTAGCGACCGATTTATCTCGAAGATTGATGGTCGAGCATCCAAAAATAGTAAGCCGCAACGTGACGGGGCATACATCCAACTTCAGAATCGAATTGCACCTGAGCTCGAGCAGACAACATGGAGAACTGATGTCACAGATGGTGGGGTAGCGCTACTGGGTGCGCGCCAAAATTTCCTCATTGAAATCTCAGGCAACAATCGCGTTGCCACTCTTCTCTACTCACTTCTTCTCGCCAGTGGTTTTACACAGAGCCGCTTTGCTCCGGGGGCTCGCACTGCGCAGATTGGTGATCTTGATATCGCCGTCGATGGAATTACATCAGCTCAATATGGCTTTGCCTTTATCAAGAATCGCGAAGATGTCAGGCGCGATTACTCGCTCTTTCCACTTGATAAGAGCGCTAATTACCTTGATGAAGCATCAACGCCTGACCTTGTTATTGTCTGCGGAGATATTGATCCGGAAAAGCTCGCTCTATGGATGAGCTACGGACAAACATTTATACATATTCCTCACCCCGAAGGCGGTCGCGCAAGAATTGGCCAGATAGTAATTCCGGGAAAGACGCCATGTCTGCGATGTGCAGAGCTGGTAGAACGCGACCAAAGTGGAGTTATTTCACAACGGGTTCTGAGCGCTGAAGTAACTCAGGAATATCCTCACATTGCAGCTCACGCTGTTGCTGCCCTTGCTGCATCAAGCGTTGTTGCCTATTGCGATGCTGCGACTCTTTCAGAAGGAGAAGTACTGAAAGACGCTGAACTCTTTGGAAAAATCACTATCGTGGATTATCAAAGAGTTGCCCAACCACAGGTGGGGGCGATTACTCGCAATCCACTCTGCGGATGTGCTTTCTAACTTCCATTAGGAGTTCTTAGATCTCGCTCTCGATTAAGCGAGCAGCAGCAATCACCTGACGTGGTGGTCGACCCGCGCGACGCTTACGTTCGATGATCACTCCATCTTCAATCAATTGGCCACCCCATACGCCGCATGGCTCTTGGCGTGAAAGCGCGCCATCGAGACACTTGTTACGTGATGGGCAAGTGCCGCAGAGCGCCTTCGCCTCCGCAATTCCCTGGTCTGTCTCAGAGTAGAAGAGCTCAGGGTCTGCAGAATGGCATGGCAACGTAAAGGCCTTGGCGTTGTCATATGTGAAGGTCACATCCTTCAAGCCAATCTTTTCGCCGCTATCTGCCCAGCCTGGTACCTGTAGTTCGCTGAAGAGAACTGTCATAGCTCTCACCTCTTCTCTCTTTTACTTACTTTCGTTTCTATATGGTTTCTATGTGGTTGGTATGGAAATAAAAAAGGACCTACAAATCCTTTGTGGATTTGAGGCCCTTGTGGGTTCTGTTCGAATTACTCGATTAG
>CAZAET010000148.1:0-2742 GCA_964484215.1 uncultured Candidatus Planktophila sp.
TAAGGGCTGCGAGGTCGCCCTAACTCCCATCTACGCTTGTTAACCGAGTTTACAGCGCTTTAAACGTACTTAGAATCATCTATCTAGACCTAATTTATGGGCGAAACATGGACAAATGGTGGGTTGCTGTACTAAGTATGTCTGAAAATACGCCCAGCTCGAACTCCGTTTGCAATCACAAAAATCTCCGCAACCTCATGAACCAGCACTACCGTGGCTAGTCCAAAAACGCCAAATAACGAGAGCGGGATGAGAGAAACAATTAATACCAACGACATTCCTATATTTTGGAGCATTATCTTTCTTGTTCTTCTGGCGTGGTCAAACACTTCAAATAAGCTCTGCAGGCTTTCACCCATCAAAGCCACGTCCGCGGTTTCAATTGCTACATCTGCACCCATTGCGCCCATAGCAATTCCTACGTCAGCAGTCGCAAGTGCGGGTGCATCATTTATCCCGTCTCCAACCATTGCTGTCGGATTTTCGATTCTGAGCCTTCTTACAAGTGCAGACTTTTCTTCAGGGCGTAAGTCTGCATGCACTTGGGATATTCGTAGAGTTTCACCCATTGAAGCCGCCACTTTTTGATTGTCGCCCGTAAGCATAACCGTGTGGTAGCCATCTGCATTTAGATGGGCGATTACTTCTTTGGCCTCCGGCCGTAATTCATCTCGTACAGCTATTGCGCCAATTGTTTGTCCGTCTTCTTCTATTAATACTGCCGTGGAACCTAGTTCTTGCATTCTTAAAACATCTCTCGCTAAAGTGCCGACATTTATCCAGCCTGGACGACCTAGGCGAACCGTCCTCCCTTGGTGTTTGCCTTGAATTCCCGCTCCAGAAACGCTCTCTACTTCTGTAATTTCATACGGTCGTGATGAGGCCGCAATGATTGCCTTTGCTAGTGGGTGCTCGCTTCGAGTTTCTAAACCTGCGGCGAGTGAAAGGAGATACTCCCTACTTATTGAACCAACGGTTGAAACATCAATTACCACAGGTTTATTGAGCGTGAGAGTGCCAGTCTTATCCAAAGCAATTGTGCGAACTTTTCCGAGAGACTCTAATGGCCCGCCACCTTTTATGAGGACTCCAATTCTGGTCGCAGCCCCGACCGCTGACACCACGGTAATGGGTACAGAAATTGCAAGCGCACATGGTGAAGCTGCAACTAGGACCACTAGAGCACGTTGCAGCCAAAAGATTGGTTCATGTGCGACAAATCCATAAACGACAATAGAAGATGAAAGCATCATAATTCCTGGAACAAGTTTGCTTGCGATGGCATCAGCCATTCGCTGACTCGGACCTTTACGAGATTGTTCCTTTTCAACAATATGAACTATTTTTGCAAGTGAATTGTTCTCTGCAGTAGTGGTGACTTCCACTTCAAGTGGTCCACCTCCATTTATTGTTCCAGCGAAGACTTCATCCCCGACAGATGCTTCGACAGGCATCGATTCACCAGTTAATGCCGAAGTATCCAAAGTTGTTCGACCGCTTACTATTCGACAATCTGCAGCAAAACGTTCTCCTGGGCGAATAACCAAAAGGTCCCCAGGTATTAACTCACTTGGTGAAACTTTAAACTCCACACCATCTTTTATCCGTGTTGCTTCAAGCGGAACAAGCTCCAGTAAAAATCGTAGGCCTCTTTTTGTTTTTGCAAGTGAATACTCTTCGAGCCCTTCGGAGATTGTAAAGAGACATGCGAGTAAGGCTGCCTCTTCAATCTTTCCTAAGCAGACCGCTCCAATAGCCGCAATAGTCATCAAGGTTCCAACTCCGATTTCTTTTCGGAATATGGAAGCTAGAGCATTTGGTGCAAATGTTGATGCGGCCAATAACAATGCGACAATTTCTAAAATCGTGATTAATAGAGGAGGTAAATTCGATTTATCGAGTATCTTAGCGACCAGAATAATGAGTCCAGAAAAGCCGGCGATTCGAATTTCGGTTACTCGCCACAAATCAGATTTCAATTGGTTCATCTTGCTCGACTTCGCTAGTTGTTTTGGTTGAGTAAAGTCTAGTTGCTTCCGAATGCGCAGATGAACAATTTTTCTCTACAGATATATACGAAGACGTTCTAAGAATCTCTAAATTTGAGACAGGTTATGCAAACCACGTATCAGTAAAGTATCAGTGAATCAGACGGAATTGGCCAAGGCCAACCGTTAACTGGAGAATTCCGTTTTTAGGTGCAATTTCATTGCTCGCTGCTTTGGCAACTTCAGTTTCGAACCGCCAATTTGAAGCAAGAACACTTCCGCCTGCTACTGCGCTTAATTTAATAGAGTCTCTTCTTCTCATTTCAATACCCTTCATGCAAAGTTTGAATTACTTGCACCTGAAGAAACTCAACTCTCCTCTGAGTCTATTCTTAAATTGCTAAAAGAATTAAGTGAGTTGTATCAAACCCTTCCCGCATACGGCATCATTCCGTCAACGCTATAAATACTTGAATATTTAAGACCAGTTGCAGTCGACCGTGCCTCCCACATCATCCCGTTTCCTGCGTAGATGCTCATGTGGTGAATAGTGCTAATGGTTCCTTTATAGGAGTAGAAGAGCAGGTCCCCTGGCTGGATTTCTGAAATTGGAATCTGTTTTGTGTATGTGTAGTAAAGCCCTGAGTTCAGGCGGTCCCAATTGGGCCAACCCAATCCGGCATATTTGTAAGCTGCATATTATCTATTTGAAAGTCTTGCCCGAGTCAGTAGAAATCAGAATTGAAGGACCCGC
>CAZAET010000149.1:0-2721 GCA_964484215.1 uncultured Candidatus Planktophila sp.
TTATTTTCCTCCAGATTGCTGTGGCGTTGTGTGTCCAAGGCGCTCTGCCTTAGTTGCTAGGTACTTCTTATTGAATTCATTAGGTTCGACACTTAAAGAGAGCTGCTCGCAGGAAATTCCGCTATCAGCTACAGCCTTCACCTTTTCAGGATTGTTAGTCAATAGCTTGATTGCAGATACGCCAAGGTTTTTTAAGATTGCAATCGCTTCAGACCAATCACGAGAATCAACTACATGGCCTAGCTTGAGATTGGCATCGACTGTATCGAGGCCTTCATTCTGCAAGATATATGCCTTGAGCTTTTCGGTGAGCCCAATACCGCGGCCTTCGTGGTCGCGGATATAGATGATGTAACCACAGCCATAGGCTTCAATTTCTGCAATTGATGCATCGAGTTGTTGGCCGCAATCACAGCGCTGTGAATGAACCACATCGCCGGTAAAGCATTCAGAGTGAATACGAACCATCGGCACCTTATCTTCAGTGCAGAAGCGCATAACAACTTGTTCGCGGTGCTTGAGCGATGGGTACGTTGCCAGATCCCATTCGGCATTACGTAATTGCACAGGCACCCACTCGAATTCATGAGCAGGGAATGCAGTAACGCGAGCAACCGGAGCAAGTGATTCCTGGTACTTCTTGATCTCTGCAATAGAGATGATTGGAATCTGGTGTTCTGCCGCAAATGCTTGCAAAGTCTCACCGCGCGCCATCGATCCATCTTCGGCAACAATTTCAGAGAGCAACGCTGCTGGATATGAACCAGTGAGTTCCGCTAAAGCTATACCTGCTTCAGTATGTCCCCCGCGAGCTGCAAGTCCATCTTTATGTGCAATCAGCGGATAGACATGTCCAGGACGTATGAAATCTGTTGGGCGAGATGTTGCACAACCAAGTGCGCAAATTGTCTTCGTACGCTCGACTGCGCTGACGCCCGTTGTAATTCCTTCAGCTAAATCGACAGAGACAGTAAATGCTGTCTTACGAACATCTTGATTCTGCTCGACCATATAGGGAAGACGAAGTTGATGAGCGCGCTCTGAAGTGATTGCTACACACAAGATTCCGGTGGTGTGGCGAACCATGAAGGCAGTTTTTTCAGCCGTGGCTTTTTCTGCCAACATGATGAGGTCGCCTTCATTTTCACGGTCGTGATCATCGACAACAATGACTAATTCGCCACGTCTAAAGCGATCAAGGGCTGCGTTGAAATTATTCTCCACGAGCAACCCCCTTTGAAATCAAGCGTTCGACGTATTTAGCCAAGATATCGACTTCGATATTGATGAGATCTCCTGCTTTCTTAGAAGACAGGTTTGTCTTTGCAAGAGTTTCAGGGATAAGCCAGACCGTGATGGTGTTGGTTACATCATCGATGCCGCCCACTGTGAGTGAGACTCCATCGAGTGTGATTGATCCCTGTGCGACTACATATTTAGTTAAATGCTCAGGGGCTACAACATCGAATTGTGCCCACTTTTCTCCTGGTGCCAACTGCGCCACAGTGCCTGTGCCATCGACATGGCCCTGCACAATATGGCCACCCATGCGCATATCCATTTGGGCTGCTAGTTCAAGGTTTACTGGTGAGCCCACTTCTAGCTGACCAAGAGATGTCAGCGACAGCGTCTGCACCATGACATCTGCGGTAAATGAATCTGCTGACAATGAAGTGGCGGTCAAACAAGTTCCATTAACTGCAATCGAGTCACCAATCGCTAAGCCCTGTACTGATACTGGTGCCTTAATTGTGAAGATTGCCGATGTTTCACCGCGTTCAATAGATTGCACAGTGCCGAGTTCGGTAATGAGTCCTGTAAACATTTAGCGCCCCTTCACTAGGTAGTGAGATTTGATATCGCTGCCAAATGACTGAAAACCCAGAAGTTCTAGTTTGAGGTGATCGTTAAGTGTTGAAATACCTAAGTGGCTCACAAATTCTTTGCCCGCACCCAGCATCTTTGGAGCCTGATAGACAATCAGTTCGTCGATCTTCCCAGCAGCCATCAAAGCTGAACCCAAAGTGGGACCTGCTTCGACGAGTACCTGGTTAAAGCCTTCATCGCTTAATACCTTGATTAATTCAGGAATTGATTTGCTCTTCACGACAATGGTGCGAGCTTCGTTATCGAATACCTTGTTGGTGGCAGGAACTTCTTGTTCGCCGCAGATAACGCGCACAGGGCGCGCAACATGTCCGCGTGGAATCAAGTGCGGGTTATCTACCAATGCAGTATTGGTGCCAATAAGAATCGCATCAGATTGCGCACGAAGCACTTGAACATCTTCACGGGACTCTGGACCTGTAATCCATTGCGATGTTCCATCACTGGCTGCGACTTTGCTATCTAAAGTTGTCGCAACCTTCCAGATCATTAACGGGCGACCTGTGCGCTCTTTATGAAGCCACGCGCGTTGTACAAAGTTAAGTTCTGCAGATTCACGATGTTCGACAACGATTCCAGCATCTGCAAGCTTTTGCGCTCCCCCGGCTGCAATCGGATTGGGGTCAGCAACTGCATAAATAACCTTTGCAATTCCGGCATCGATAATTGCCTGAACACATGGCGGTGTTGTTCCGGTATGCGCACATGGTTCAAGAGATACAACCATCGTCGCTCCACGCGCTGCGCTGCCGGCTTTCTTAAGAGCAATAACTTCTTCATGATCAACTGAAGCCTTGCGATTATGGAAACCGTCAGAGATGAGTGACCCATCTG
>CAZAET010000150.1:0-2716 GCA_964484215.1 uncultured Candidatus Planktophila sp.
TAATTCATATCCTTGGTCGGTACTCGAAACACCAACTGCGATGATGTCACCGACAGATGCATCCAGAATCGTTGCAGGCAGATTAATAGTTACTTCAGTGCCAGTTTGTGGAATATTTTCAAGACGTACTGGTGCGACAACTCCATTAGGTTGATTGATTGAACCACTTGGAGATTTGGTTACGAGCGAGAAGAAGAGAGTGGCATCTCCGGTTGTACTGGTAATGCGAACCTTGATAGATGATGGACCAACGACAGAGATTGGTTCTTTCAGAGGGGCACTTTCAATCAAACCGCTCTGCCCGGGCAGTAACGCAGGGCTAAATCCAGCGATGGTTGAAGCAACGCGTGAAGCAAGTGCTCCGGCTGAACCAATTCCCGGAAGAGCCGAGATCGCACTTGGGATTCCACCGATGGGAAAGGAGAGAGCGACAGTTGGAGTTAGGAGCTGAAGCTGCTTTACCGATGCATCTGTTGGTAACTTTGAGCTAGCAAATACCTTTGGAATAACAGTGGAATCTTGCAGCGAGATTGAACCGTTGGTCTTAGTAAATTGGAAAGCTGGGAATTCAATCTTCTCTTTAAGTAAGTTCTTCTTAAACCATTGCAGATATTGCTCGCGCAAGTAACTCGTCTGGTCTATTCCTCCATCATGTCCCCCGGCGTGCCAGATTAAAGCCAGCGGAAGTTTTGGATTGGCCTTCTCAATTACCTTGGCTGAGTTAAAGCTTTCATTCAGTGGAAAGAGTGAATCTGCCTGCCCTTGGCTAAGCAAGGTTGGGGCGGAAATCTTCTGCAGGTAATTCTTTGGTGAGACAGAGTTGAGCAAGTTACTTTCGGCAGTAGTTGGCTTGCCGTTGATTGCTGCGCTGGAATAAGCATCGCACCACGCTTGAGTGAAAGTTCCGCACTCGCCAAGGTATGCACCCTGCAGTGAAACAGCTGAGAAGAATGTCCCGGCCCAGACTTTCTTAAACGGTCCAGGCGTTGTGACACCAGCTGCGCTCTGTGGGAATAAGTCATTCTGTAAATCGTTCCAGGTGATGTCGGCGATCACGGCATCAATTCGTGAATCCGCGCTAGCTGTCATCAGTGCATTGGCTCCGCCATAGGAACTACCCATGATGCCAACGCGTGGATCTCCTGATTTATCTTGAAGCACGTTCTTATTGCGAGCAAGGTATGAAATCAGCGCCTTAGTATCTGCAACTTCTGCATCAGGTGAGTTCATTGAAATCTGACCGGTTGATTTACCAAAACCACGCGCTGTCCATGTAAGTACAGCAAAACCTTTATCTACAAAGTACTGCGCATCTTTTGCTACTGAATCTTTGCTGCCACCAAAGCCATGTGCAATCAATATGGCAGGGGCTGGAACCTTCTTTGGAAGATAGAGCGATGTATCGAGAGAAACTGCGTTTGCTGTATCAATGGTGCGAACTTGCACAGAGTCTGCTGAGGCAGAATTTGGAGTAAGAGTGATGGCGGATAGGACGAAAAGTGCTGCTATCACTTTGAATTTCACTCTACTGATTTTCACTTGGTAAAGGTAGTTGGATTTTCACTTCGCTGCATTTCCGAATTTTCGGTATTCTCACCGTTATGAAGTTACGAATTCTTCCACTTGCTCTCGTTGCAGTGTTATCTGCATCTCTTTTGCCTCATGTTGCCGAAGCAGCTCCTGCGAAGACAAAGCGATATACCGTGACTATGAAGAAGGCACATCTGCCTGTGGCTCCTAAGAATGGCACCGATGATTATCGCTGCTTCTTACTTGACCCAAAGGTCACTGAAGATTCCATCATTCGCTCAATCCAATTTATTCCTCAGCGAAAGAATTATGTTCACCACGCAATTATTTTCCGCGTCACCGATGCAGATCTTGAAGAGGCAATTGCTGCAGATAAGAATGGAACAGGTTGGCCATGCTTTGGTGGCTCTGGTCTAGGCGGGATGCTCTCAACCTTTATCTCATCGCCTTGGCTTAGCTCATGGGCGCCTGGTCGCGGAAAAGATGTATCACCTGCGGGATACGGAACACCATTTAAGAAGAATGAAAGATTTGTTCTCCAAGTGCACTACAACTTACTTGCAGCTAATGGCGGCAAAGTCGAGACAGATCAATCAAAGATTGTGATGGAGACAATTCCTGCAAAGGGATCAACTGTTAAGCAACTCCATGTTGAACTCTTTCCAGCTCCTGTTGAATTGGCTTGTCCTGCCGGAGTAACAGGACCACTTTGCGATCGCAAGCAGTCGCTGATTGATTTAGCTGCTCGCACAAGCACAACCAGTGCATTTGAATCAGCCGGTATCAACGCCCTCTGTGGTCAAGATCCATTTAAGCCGGTAGCGTCTTTGACTTCACAGTGCGACAAAGTCATCAATACCAACTTCACGGTTATTGCAGCAGCCCCACATATGCACTTGTTGGGTCGCTCCCTTTCCATCATTCTCAATCCAGGAAAGCCCACTGAAAAGGTTCTGCTGGATGTGAAGAATTACAACTTCGATGACCAATCTGCGACTGTCTTAAAGACACCAGTAAAAGTTGTCGCTGGAGACACTATTCGAGTCAAGTGCACATTTGACCCAACGCTTCGCCAGAAAATTCCGCAATTAAAATCCTTGCCGCCGCGATACATCACATGGGGTGAAGGATCCTCTGATGAAATGTGTCTCGGGGTAATTGCAGCAACTCCGCAATAACCAATATC
>CAZAET010000151.1:0-2683 GCA_964484215.1 uncultured Candidatus Planktophila sp.
ACTGACAGCGCGAATAGCCGTTAGCGAAGCGGCACGCGAAACGCTTACCGAACATCTAGAAACTGATGCCATTGTTGTACCCAATGGAATTTACGCAGATAGATATCGAGATGCTTCGATCGATCAGCGATGGACCGGAAATACAATCGGGTTCATTGGTCGTTTCGAAGAGAAGCGCAAAGGACTGGACATCTTGGCGGCAGCCCTTCCTGCAGTGATTGCTCGATATCCAGATCTAAAGGTTTTTATCGCAGGACCTGGCGACAGCGAAACTTCTTTGAAAGAGATAGATCCTTCATTGCATTCTCGATTCAAATTCCTTGGACGCATTAGCGAGGAAGAGAAGGCGAATTTCCTCGCATCGGTTGCTCTCTACATCGCACCTAATACAGGTGGAGAATCATTTGGAATCATCTTGGCCGAGGCGTTAGCTGGGGGAGCAAGTGTTGTCGCAAGTGACATCCCAGCCTTTGACTCACTGCTAGGCCATGGCCAATACGGAACGCTCTTTGAATCTGAAAACTCGACAGATTTATCGGCAAAGATAATTGATTTACTCGGAGATGAAATCAAGCGCAAAGCTATTTCCCAACGCGGGAAGGTCTATGCGCAAGAGTTTGATTGGGATGTTGTTGCAGAGAAGATTTATGATGTTTACGAGATGGCGATGGTTGGTGGATCAACTGTTTCTCTATCATCTGAAAACCGTGCATGGAATAAGTTCTTGGGGAGATAGCGATGAGTAAATACATCCTTGGAGCCCTCTTCCTTACATTCATTGCCTGGTACCTCTCTTATTCGGCAACTCGGCTAGATCGCTTACATAACCGCGTTGAAACAAGCTGGGCCAATTTAGATGGACTGCTACAACGCCGAGCAGCGATAGCGATTGAAATAGCGAGATCCGAAATTTCTGACCCAGCTTCATCTCTTCTTCTCACTTTTGCTGCACACCAGGCGCGTGAAGCCAGTGTTCGCGATCGATCTCAAGCCGAAACTGGCTTAACGGGAGCGCTGGGTATTCTGCTTGAGACTACGACAGATATTTCCGGAGCGAATGAACAGGACCTCATTCGCGAGCTCAGAGACCTCACTGAGAAAATCAAAATGGCTGTTGCAATGCACGTCGATGCCGTAAATCGAACCCAGATGGTTCGAAAGAAGTGGTTCATTAGATTTTTCAGACTTGCCGGACATGCACCAGAACCTGTCACTTATGAATTCGAAGGCGATGTTCTTTAAGAAGAGTGCGCGACTAACCCTCGCGGCGCTTTCTTTTGGGGTAGTGGCGCTTGCCATTCTTAATCCGGAAAATCCACTTATTTCAAAGCTGCCATTTCATAAAGATTCGCCCACTAATTCAATAAGCGGCTTACCTGGGGGAGATGGTCCTGTCTTGGTTGTGAAAATTGATGACACGCGCCAAGCTCATCCGCAAATTGGTTTGGAAGATGCGGACATTATTTATATTGAACAAGTAGAAGGTGGCCTTACTCGATTAGCTGCAATCTTCTCATCAAAGATTCCAACGCACATAGGTCCAGTTCGATCTGCGCGAATTTCTGATATCGAACTTCTTGAACAATACGGGAAGGTCGCATTCGCTTATAGCGGCGCGCAGAAGAAGATGCGGCCAGTGATTGAAGCGGCAAACCTTGTCGATCTCGGAGCGCAGAGCCAATCGTCAACAATCTATACAACCGACCCCAATCGAATTCAGCCGTATGCAATGGTCTTGAGAGCGGACCTGTTGATGAAGCAGATTTCGGATAAGAATTTACCCGTTGCAGTCTCAAAGTCGATGGGTTGGAATTTCGGTGACCCCCCAGATGGTGGAATAGAAATCACATCCGCGCATCTTTCGTGGCCGGCCAGTTCCTACGATGCGCAATGGTCTCAAGAAGAAGAGCGATGGTTACTCGATCATGTTGGGCAGCCAAATATTGGCGCTTCTGGAGAAAGACTTGGCGCAACTACAGTTGTCATTCAATTAGTCTCAATCACCGATTCAATTTACAAAGATAAGGTCGGTGGAGTAACTCCATTTTCAGCGACAGTAGGTGTGGGTCGTGGCTATGTATTGCGAGACTGGAAAGCTTTTGAGGCGAATTGGTCCCGTGAAGATGCGACCTCCGGTACTACATGGCGAACCCCAACTGGTGAAGAAATTGCCTTTGCAAAGGGTCAGATCTGGGTCGCGCTCACCGATAAAGAGCCTGTATTCACGAAAAAATCCTCGGATGCGGGAATCAAGAGTTCAAAGTAGACTTCACGTATCGATTTACGTTAAACAATAGGAGTTACACATCATGTCTGAAGCAACTGGCACAGCACGCGTAAAGCGCGGAATGGCTGAAATGCTCAAGGGTGGCGTCATCATGGATGTCGTCAATGCCGAGCAAGCCAAGATTGCAGAAGACGCCGGTGCATGTGCGGTGATGGCGCTTGAGCGCGTACCTGCAGATATTCGCGCACAAGGCGGAGTTGCTCGCATGTCAGATCCAGACATGATTCAGAAGATTCAGGCTGCTGTATCAATTCCAGTTATGGCAAAGGTTCGTATCGGCCACTTTGTTGAGGCGCAAATACTCGAGACTCTCAATGTCGATTACATTGATGAATCCGAAGTACTTACACCGGCGGATTACACCAACCACATTGATAAGTGGGGCTTCAAGATTCC
>CAZAET010000152.1:0-2668 GCA_964484215.1 uncultured Candidatus Planktophila sp.
GCGCTAAATCAACATCTGCTACATAGATTGGTCTGCCACGCTCGATGGAGCCTCCGCCCAATCCTGCTTGCTTATTCTCACGAGAGGCAGAGACCAGTAACGCATTCGTGGGCCCATAGATAAATAACTTAAATCGATGTTGGCCAGTTACTAAATCTGCAGGCTTACCCTTATCGGCACGCGTTAAGACATATGCTGGCAACCCCTTACCGGAAATCAAAGTGTTGGTGAGTTTGACACGCACTTGGGTCTGTTGGGAGTTTTTACACGACCTAGTTTCAATCACAACATTTTTCTTTAAATAATAATCCAATTTACTGGCATCAATATTTTGAATGACGACTCGGTATTCGTTATTTGCTTCTTTACTCAAGAATCCACCCAAACGAACAGGTGCCAGTTCTTTCTCAGCTGCTGCATCGCGCGAGTACATCAGAATTCGATTTTCGATGAGTCCGCGACGAAGCGCCTTGGCCATGGCGACTTTAGAGAACTGGCCGCTTGAAATCTTTGAGGCTGCAGCGTTCATGATGTCGACGAGATATTGTTTGCGAGCGTTATTATCTTTTTCGTAACGCTTATATGCTTTTTGAAGGGTTTCGGCAACAACATTTTCGCTGGTGATGACTTCACCAGATTCAAGAGTGATGGGACCAGTTGCTTCCAGAACATAACTCAGGGCGCTTGGATCGACAGCTATGACGCCATCTAATTGTTCGCCAAATTGCTTCTTCCATAGCCCCATCCAGATTTCAGCGCCATATGGGAAATGTGGGGAGAGGTTTGAGTTTTGCAAGATAGCGGGGTTCTTGCCGTAGAGCTTAGTAAATTCGAGAGGAACCTTAACTGGAACATCCTGTAACGAATACAACACAGCATTTGACCCAGTCCGAACCACTGAAAAACGACTCTTATTCATTTCAACAATTGCAAAGGCTCCGAGAATTCCACCTGTTCCGCGCGCTTCAGCACTGTTCTGAAAGGCAATCATGTAGCGCTTTGGTGCATCGGCACCTGCCAGCCATGAACTGGCTTTGATAGTTGCAGTTACTTCATCGCGAATGGGTGTGAAATCGAGGCCAAAGGCGCCAGCAATCTGTTTCACAACTGGCAGATTAAGATCGGTAAAAATGCGAGCTACATCATTTGCAAGATTTGCAGATTGCTTATCTAACGTGGCACGGTCATATTCACCACTAAGTGAAGCGAGATAGTTTTTTGCATGCACTGCCGCAAGGCCAACATGTATACCGAGAGTGAGTAAATAGAGTCCCACTATCGCGGCGAATATCTTTAGGATGCGGCGCTTCATGCTGAGATCACCGTGAATTCATCAGCCATATACGATGCAAGATAAGAATCTGCCAGTCTGCGAGCACGAGAATGTCGAGGTGCGGTAATTAAAACGACAGGCGCACGATTTGCTAAGGCTTGAATCCATGTGCGCCACGCAGGGGAGAGGAAGTACTTCTCTGGAAAGTCCATCTGACGAGTATGAGTAAGAATCTGCGTGGCGCTTATCTCTGGAATATCGGTGAGTTCCAACTGATCTACATCATAGAAAACTCGTTCCAGACCCAGATCTTCGATTTCATGAATCAGTGGGGCGCGTAAATCAACATCAATCAAGTACGCCCCTGTAGCTATGCGGGCCATCTGGGCGTGTGCAAGTGCAATGCCTTGGTCGCTTACTCCGTGGGATATGACTGCATGAATGTTGTGCACATGGGGGAAACCCTTTGCATCAAGAGCAGCACGCAACGTGAGTGCGCAGACTTTTCCCAGCTCGCGGTTCATGGCATCGGGCAACAACCCCGAAGGGTCGATGGGGATGAAATCCTGGTCTTCCAAAATCTCTTCATAACTTTTAATGTCACCACTGAAGCCAAGATTTCGAATTGCATCACGATGTGAATTTTCAGCAGCGATTACTAGATCGGCCTGCGAGAGATCGTCGCTGGCGCTGCTGAGCGAGCGAGATTTACTCTGTGTAATCGGGACACCCCAGTTCTGGGCAGTACTGATGACCGATTCCAAAATTGCTGTGCCTTCTATCGCAGTAACACCCGTGGATGAAATCTGATCCTCTGGAAAATTCCGCTCGAGCACAGCCTGCGCAAAGGGGGAGCGCGCCTGATTCATTCGGCAAACGGTGACTATGCGCATTATCCGATGATGTCCAGTGAGCTACTGTTGCCGCATGAGTCAGGAGAGACGAATCCGTAAGCGCGATCTATTTGGCGCCACCCTGATTCTCTACGTACTTGTTCTCTCAACATTTGTACTCTTTCCTCGTCCAGTGCTCGAAAGTGGTGATCCTTCACAGATATCTGAATTCCTTCAGACTCATGCAAACTTCTTCTACAAGATTCTCTATGCAGATACCCGCGTCGTTGCATTGGGCAACTTCCTGATGCTCACTCCATTTCCGATTATCTATTCAATTATTTTCCCGAAGACTTCTCTTCGAAAGATTTTTCTACTCGGCACCTCACTCTCGGCCACATTTGAAATCATCCAGATGGCGATTCCAGGGCGCGTGAGCGACTTTGTAGACTTCCTATCCAACTCCCTTAGCGTCCTTATCGGGTTGGCCATTGTTCGGTTTTTGCGCCGACGATTTCCCGCTAAGCAGAGGTAAAAACCGACCCCCACAGCTTCGCCCAGG
>CAZAET010000153.1:0-2640 GCA_964484215.1 uncultured Candidatus Planktophila sp.
CTTATTGCTCTTGGTTACAAGGCATTGTATTACAACAAGGCCATTAAGAACCTCGGTGCAACGAACAACAACACGACCAAAAAAATGAATGAGTTAGAAAAGAACATACGTGCTTTGCGAGGCGACAAATATGAAACAACAAGTTGATGATGTAGTATTTGGTAATCCATCCTATGAGCAGATAAACTTGGTGCAGAGTGCCACTGAGTTTGATTTCCTGTTACCAGAGATATTCAATACCCCGTGCCCTATCAATACGAGTACTATGGTTCAAGATGAACTGCGTGTGCTGGTGGAGTATCAGAAAGAGTTCAAGAGCCTCACAGAGAGCAAGATTAAGCGGTTTGAATACTATGACCGTAATCTTGTTAATGCCGTAATCAACTTTCTCAGGAACTACGAGATTGATGCTACTGAACTGGTGAACGAGATTGTAAACCTCACCAAGCCCTTTTTGCTTAAAATTAAGTACAAGTATCAAAGGCCAAGGCCGTATCAACTTGCATATTACTACAAGTCGTCTTTGTTTCCGCATAAATCCGTAAGTGCTGATAGCCCTTCCTTTCCTGCTGGGCACACCTTTCAGATTACGCTAATTCAAGAAACCATCGGTTCTATGTATCCACAGGTTTATGCTGATTTGTGTAAACTGACCAAAGAGACAAATGAACAAAGGCTGTATTACGGATTACACTTTCCAAGCGATATTGATTTCGCCAAGCAGTGTGCAGAAGCAGTCATAAAAACAAAAATATGGACAGCCAAGTACAAGATTTGATTTGGGATGTTGACCCAGTGTCAAAACCCAGAATGACACAGCGTGATAAGTGGCTAAAGCCAGCAAGGAAGCCAGTTGCAGAGTATTACAGGTTCAAGAGATGTTTAGAAGCATTTAGTTTGAGAGATAAATATGTTGTAACAAACTGCCTTTCTCTTATATTTGTAATTCCAATGCCTGCATCTTGGTCTAAAAAGAAGTGTCAGAGTATGAACGGACAACCGCATACTGTGAAGCCCGACTTAGACAACTTGATAAAAGCATTTAAAGATTCCCTGTGCGAGAATGATTCCCACATCCATACTTACGACCAAATGAGAAAAGTGTGGGGAACATCAGGGGCAATAATTATAGTGAACAACAATGATAAAAAAGACACAGACCCAAAGATTGTTGAACAGATTGTTTAATGCGATTGCATCAACCGTAGAGGACATTGGATATTCCAACACCATTTCATTACTAAACAGTGGCAGAACGCTACATAAGGCCGATACGGAGAAATTAAACATCTGTGCTACCGCTGTGATTACTGTGTTTGATATGAGCATGGGAGAGTTACTTAGTGGCACACACAAAAAGTACCCACGCAAGTACGCATTCGGTATCTGGGTGTATTTGTGTAATGTAGAACTTGGATATAGCCTTAACGACCTATCAATGTTTATCGGTAAAGACAAGAGTGGCTTGTCAAGAGCCAAAAAGTATATTAACACCCTCAATACTGACAACAAGTTTGAGCAATTGATACAAAGCAAGTTTGATGCTTGCAAAGAAAAATTACAGCAAATCTTAAATACCCCTGCATAAAATGGAAAATAATCAATCAGCACCAGAGACAGGTTTCACAACATCCTTTAGCCCGTTGGAAGAAAATGTCGTTCAAAGAGACTATACAAGACCCAATGTACGCATTGAAGATGTTACGCCAATTGAAGAACCGACATTTACAATGCCGTCTTTTGAGGAACTGGATTCTAATTTCAGACAACAGTTAGGAGAGGAAGACCCAAGCGGTAGTGCAGACCCCCGAAAGGTATGGGGAGCAGATGAACCCGTGGGTAGTGCAAACCCCTATACCGAGAACCTTGACAAGAAAGAGCAGAAGATGGCCAGTCAGGCTATGGTGGATGCTATCTTGGATGGATACGGTGGATTGAAGAATTACTCTAACCGATTCTTGAAGATTAACACGACCCGTTTAGAGAAAATGATTCGCAATGGGGAGATAGACCCCAATATCATGATTCCGTTGGGCAACAGTCAAAACGTGCCTTTGATGCAGTACGTGGAAATGTACAATGCAGAAACCGATGGTACTATTTCTATGAGCGAAGAGTTCAAGGAAAAAGTATCCCCAGTTCTGTTGCGTGTATTGATGAAGCGTAATATCGGTATGACCGATGAGCAGTTGCTGATGTACTACTTCGGTACGGATATCGTGATGACAGGGATGCAGGTTTACGGTTTGATGAATCAAAACAAGGCATTACTTAACCAGTTGAAGGATATGACCGAGGCGAGAGGATATTCTCCTGAGCCAGCAAAAGCGTCTAAGCCTTCCGCTTATGCCGACCCAGAGCCAGAACGCGACCCAACGCCACAGCCACCGCCAGTGAGCCCAAGTGGTACAGTAGAGTACTTTGAGCCAGAGGAAGCCCCACAGGTACAGAAGAAAGCCCCAGTAGAATCATTTACTCAATTTGAGGTGTTGGATGATTTGCAACCTGAACCCGTAAAGACAAGAGCCAAAAAAAGCCGTGTAGTAGAATCTAAACCTATGCCCGAATTTGGTGATGCAGAATTGTTGGCACACATGGAAAACGTGGCTAAGACAAGTTCAAGGGGAAGGAAAAAGAAAT
>CAZAET010000154.1:0-2630 GCA_964484215.1 uncultured Candidatus Planktophila sp.
GGCAGGCGAGGCAGTGCAATCTTTCGATCTGAGTTGAAGAGACCTTCAGATGCAAGCTTCTCTTTGAGTGCTTCAAGACGGGCAAGTAATTCGCCCACTCCCACTTGGCGAATCTCTTTTGCAGACATGGTGAGCGAACCATTTTTGGTAAACCACGATGGCTTTGCATGGATAACTACACGCGCATTTGCCGGAAGTGGTTGAACACTTGCCAAAACAGTTTTGTAACACATCACCGAAATACTCATATCGGCGCTGGTATCGCGCAGGCGCATAAAGGCCATTCCGCCGCTGCGTTCATTGAGTTCAGATATCTCGCCCTCAATCCAGATAGGGCCTAAGCGATCGATGTACTCCTTGATGGCTTCAGAGACCACCCGCACTGGCGCGGGGGATTCACTTGAAGTTTCGAACATAGCGAGAGCCTAATAGACTGCGCGACATGAGCAAGAGAGTTCTTCTAGCCGCGCCACGTGGATATTGCGCAGGCGTTGACCGCGCAGTTGTGGCTGTTGAAAAGTCACTTGAACTCTACGGAGCTCCTGTCTATGTCCGTAAAGAGATCGTCCATAACAAGCATGTGGTCTCAACCCTCGAACAACGTGGAGTCATCTTCGTCAACGAAACCGATGAAGTTCCTGAAGGCGCAACCGTTGTCTTCTCAGCGCACGGCGTATCTCCTGCAGTGCATGAGGCAGCGGCGGCTCGCAATCTCAAGACCATCGATGCAACTTGCCCACTTGTAACCAAGGTTCATAACGAGGTTAAGCGCTTTGCAGATGATGAAACAGAAATTTTGCTTATCGGTCACAACGGCCACGAAGAAGTCGAAGGAACTGCGGGTGAAGCTCCCGGAAAAGTTCGTATTGTCGACGGTTTAGAAGAAGCTCGCACAGTTCAGCCAACACCTGGAAAGAAGTTGGTCTGGCTAACTCAGACAACTCTGTCAGTTGATGAAACGATGCAATCTGTTGCAATCCTTAAGGATCGTTTCCCAGAGATCGCTAACCCGCCATCAGATGACATCTGTTATGCAACACAGAATCGCCAAGAAGCGATTAAAGCTATTGCCCCGCAAGCAGATCTGGTCATCGTTGTGGGATCAACCAACTCTTCTAACTCAGTCCGCCTCGTCGAAGTTGCGCTCGAATACGGTGCCAAAGCGGCCCACCTCGTGGATTATGCAGCTGAAGTTAAAGATGAGTGGCTTAACGGCGTTGAAACTATTGGCGTGACAAGTGGCGCATCAGTTCCAGAAATTCTCGTTGATGATCTGCTCAAGCACCTTGCCACACATGGTTACGGTGATGTCGAAGAAGTACGCGCAACTGAAGAGACTTTGTTATTCGCTCTTCCTAAAGAGCTCCGCGCAGATATGAAGAGCGCTAAGCAGTAGCTTCAAGTCGCTTAGAAGGACGCTGCTTCGCTTTTTCGTTGAGGAACATAAACCAGCCATAGAGTGCGCTGATAAGTAAGAACGGTGCAACGCTGGCAAGGGATGCGATGAAATCAATTCCAACGCGTGATGGACGAAGACCATCGCTGGCGATCGTGTAGATAAGTGTTGTAGCAGCGTATGCAAGCGGTGGAGTAACAGCTGAGACGTAACGAGTTCCTGTGCGACCGTATGCAACGCCGCCGTAGGTAACGAGGCAGATAACTAGGCCTGAAAGGATTCCTGCGCCATCGCGTACCCACATCTCGAGCCAGACAAATACGAAGATAAAGAAGGATTGCAGAACAACAACGCCTTGTTTTTTGAGTCCAGGACCTGAGAGCGCTGGTTTCTTTACCGCTGTTGCCATTTCTTACTCCTCTACTACTTCTACATCTATGAAATCATCCCCATCCAAATCAGGATTGGCGAGATCAGGGTTATTGAGCGCTCGAACATCTGCAGGTGCATCAGGATATTCGATTGCGAGCTTCTCTTTATCACCGGTAACTCCGAGCTTATGAATACGTCGAGCAGGTGAGAGAACTGTCTTTTCAGCCGTTGGCACCAAATCTTCATATGCCTTAGAGGTTGAGTTAATTGCCTTACCGACAGCAACGATCTTGGTGTGAAGAAGAGTGATGTTCTTGAGGAATGTGGCTGCAACCTTGGTGATGTCATCGGCGTTCTCGGCTAGCTGGTTGCGAGTAAAGATATGTCCGACGGTGCGAAGCAGCGCCATAGTCGTTGTCGGTGTAGCCAAAGTGACGCCGACCTTAAATGCCTTTTCAAGAAGTGTCGGATCGATACGAAGTGCCTCTGCCAGAAGGGTTTCAAATGGCAGGAAGAGAACGACGAAATCAGGTGAGCCCTGTGACTTGTGATAGCCGCGCTTTGAGAGCGCATCAACATGCTTGAGTAAATCTTTGGTGTGTGCGGCAAGGAGTTCGTCGCGCTCTGCCTGATCTTCAGTGCCGAAAGCTTCGAGGAAGCGGTCAAATGGAAACTTAGAGTCGATAAATAACTTGGAACCACCAGGCATGCGCACTGTGATGTCTGGAATTCCGGATGAATCGGAATCGGTAGTAGAGCGTTGCGCATCGTATTCGTGGCCTTCGCGAAGACCGGCTTGTTCAAGGAGAAGTTGTAACTGTGCTTCGCCGAATTTTCCACGTGTCTGTGAACTGGCAAGTGC
>CAZAET010000155.1:0-2625 GCA_964484215.1 uncultured Candidatus Planktophila sp.
AACGTTTCACACTCACAGGTGAAGACACGTCGTCGTTGGAATCCAAATATCCAGCGCGTTAAGACAATCGTTGCAGGCGCATCAAAGCGTCAGAACGTATGTACTTCATGCCTTAAGGCTGGCAAAGTAACTCGTTAATTCTTACCTTCAGCTAAAAATGACTCCAGGAAACTGGGGTCATTTTTCTTTCTACTCCAGAAATCCCTGAGCCTTCAACAACTGATCCAATTCGAAATCCAGGCAGGTTTACACCGGTTGCGAGCAAGGCATGGTCTTCTCCCCCGGCAAGAATCCATTGAAAGACATCTTCCTTGAGCTCATCAGCCAAAGCGCTGAGTTCAGCGAATTCACTCGCCTGCGCAATCGCCTTCTGATCGATTGAAATGTGAACACCTGATGCATCAGCAATCTGTTCAGCCTGCACAAGCACCGAATCGCTGACATCAGCCATTGCAGTCGCACCTGAAAAATCAATTGTGTAATCCAAGGTCGGTGCAGAAAACTCTGAGAGCGCCTTCTCAGCCGTTGCGCTATTAATTGAAATCTCACGAGTAAGTAACGCAAGCCCTGCTGCAGACCAGCCTGTGAGAGATGAAAGATAAAGACCATCTCCAACTTTTGCACCTGATCGCAAAATCGGCGCTGAAGAATTTCCCACTGCAGTCATGGAGATGACGACTTTGGGCCCACGTGAAATATCTCCACCAACAATAAGTGCGCCCGCAAGGTCTGCTTCATGCTTCATTCCGCGGGCCAAGTTCTCAATCCACTGCAGAGTTTCATCGCCAGTCAGAGCAACGGATGCCGTGAGGAAATCGCACTTTCCACCCATAGAGAGAATGTCGGCAACATTTGCAGCCGTTATCTTGCGACCGATATCGAAAGGTGAAGACCATTCGAGTTTAAAGTGAACATCCTCAACTGCCATATCGGAAGTAATGATTGATTGAGATTGTGTGGCTACGACGGCGGCATCATCACCGATTCCGACTTTGAGTCGAGAGTCTGCGGTCGCAAATATCTGCTGTAAGACAGAGATAACTTCGCGCTCCTGGAAACCCATAGCCACAAGACTAGGACATGAGATAGCGTTAGGTCGAAGCGCACGGAAAGAAAGAGGGAACTCACATGTCAGTACAGGCTTACATCTTGATTCAAACAGAAGTCGGCAAGGCTTCTTCAGTTGCGGCTGCAATTAAGTCGATCCCAGGAGTCTCACTCGCTGAGGGTGTAACCGGTCCTTACGATGTCATCATGCGCGCCGAAGCTCCATCAATGGAAGAGTTCGGTCGTGCAATCTTGACCAAAGTTCAAGCAGTGCCAGGTATTACTCGTACGCTTACTTGCCCAGTTACTAATTAACCGCCGCTAATCAACGGCGCAAGGCGCTTTCCAATAAGTGCGTAACTACCTCTGAATATCCAATTCCTGTGGCTTGCCACATCTTTGGATAGGCAGAAGTTCTTGTAAACCCTGGCATCGTATTAATCTCATTAATAATGATTTCTCCACTTTGAGTTACAAAGAAATCAACGCGCGCTAATCCCTTTGCCCCGATGGCCTGAAAAGCGATGAGTGCATAGTTTCGAATCTTTTCAATAATTTCATCGTTAAAAGGTGCAGGAATATCAATTCGCGTTGCCCCATCGAGATATTTAGCTTGATAGTCATAGAACTCGTACTGCGGGTCTATCCAAACCTTGCCAGGAATTGAAGCTTGCGGATTACCATCAACTTCAAGAACTGCGCATTCAACCTCTGCGCCGACTATTCCGCTTTCTATCAATACTTTAGAATCGAATGAGAGTGCTTCTTCCATGGCGGAAGAAAATGCGTCAATCTCTTTGACTTTAACGGTCCCCCGACTTGAGCCACCCCGAGAAGCTTTTACAAAGAGTGGCATGCCGAGACCGGAAATCGATTCGGTGACTGCTTCAGGATCGCGCTTCCATTGTGATTCATTGACGGTAATTCCTGGAGCTATCGCAATGCCTGCTCTTGCAAAGAAGGATTTTGCCTCAGCCTTATCCATGGCAAGTTCAGAAGCGACGGCACCGCTGCCTACATATGGAATTCCAATTTGGTCGAGATCGCTTTGTAGTTGACCGTCTTCACCATAAGTACCGTGGAGAATAGGAAAAATCACATCAATGGAAAGCAGGTTGCCATCTACGGATAGCCCGCGATCTGCTCGAGATACTTCCGGGAAGTTTCCCGTAACCGATGGAAGAGTTCCGTCATTTATCGCTAACGGATAATCAATAGGCAGGGCCATCCATTTACCTTCGCGCGTAATGCCGATAAGAATGGGTTCATATGTAGAGCGATCAATAGCCGAAAGCACGCCACCGGCAGAGAGACATGAAATCTCGTGTTCGCTACCTGGTCCCCCACATAAAATTGCTACGCGCTTCATCGAATGAAGTTTTCTGCCTTAGTGGTGATCTCCATCAATTTCTGAAGTGCAGCCTCAGGCGACAACTGCTCACTAACAATTTCACCGACCGCTTCAATCACAGGCACTTCCACACCTACGCGGTGTGCAATTTCAACAACTGCCCCAGCTGAAGCAACACCCTCGACAGTCTTTGCTACTTCCGCGCGAGCTTTAGCCATCGAACCAGT
>CAZAET010000156.1:0-2598 GCA_964484215.1 uncultured Candidatus Planktophila sp.
TTTTGAGGGTCAACTGCTACCGCAGGTAGGAGCACTGCGCAGAGGGATAGAGAAATTGCTATCTGCCCCGGCCGTTGACGAAGGCTCGGTTCAGAAACTCTTTGTGCAGAGTCAAGGAATCTCGCAATCGCTAGAAAAACAAGCAGCCGAGTTGAGAGACAATCCACTTTCCAAGAGAACCGAGAGTGAGCGTTCTGAGAATTTCTCATATTGGACGGCACTTCTTCCTAAGGTATTGTCGATCCGAATTACTTTTTTATTGATGTTACTCGGTAGCTTCTCTGGACAATTTGTCCGTAATGGACTTGAGGGTGCACTTGCAGGATTTGTGGGTGCCTTTGTTGTAATTGCATATCTTCTACCAATTTCACAAGCGCTGAAGAGAACTACCTTCAACCGGCCACTTTTGTATATCTTGGCCTATCCAGGATCATTTCTTGTACAAGGTGGCTACAACCTGATACAACCAAAGATTGGCTTTGTCCTTTCGCATCCATATCAACCCTGGTATTCAGGGCTAAAGACCATGTATGGGGTCTATGTGGCATCCATTATTGCAACTTTGGTTGTTTCAGTAGAAGGTAGTTACAGTCGTCATTCGGAATCAGGGTTGAAATTGCGCAATAAAATTAGCGCGCTTAGTTCGGACAACCACTCACTCGAAAAGAATATCGCCGAAGCCCAATATGGAACTCTCCAAGGGAAAATTACTGGAGTGACTATGGCTCTTCACTTGATGAGCACCATGGATTCGATTAGTCAGGCTAGGAAGACTGAGCTCTTGGTAGGTGCCAATGCGCTATTAGATGAGAGCCTTCGCGAAATCGAGAGCCTGCAGGGTGGCCTGCGATGAGCGAGAGAACTTTCCTGCTAGAGATTAAGAAAATTGTGAAGCTGCTGCCAACGCAATTGATTAGCTCTAAAGTCTTCTTTTGGACCTACCCCCTTTCTTTAGGAGTAGCAGGATTCATTGCACCAATCGATATTGCTAATTTCCAAGAGTTTAGTATCTGGATTCTGATTGGTTTCTTATCCCACACTGCCATGTTCCCCTTTGTTATCTATGGGAAGGAGGGAAAATCTCTCTCGCTTCAGGTAGTTCTCGTGATCGCAATGGGAGTTGTCCGTGGAGCGGTAATTGGGCTGATGGCACCGATCTTTGGTGTCGAGGATTCGCTTCCCGTAATGGCCCGCATGTTAAATTCTGCACTAGCGGTCTTTTATTGGAATCAAGCAGGCGCCATCATCGTTGAGTATGGCGCCTCATTTCGCTCGCGCGTGAAGTCAATTTTGAGTGAGATTCTTGAAAAGAAGATCGTGGGAATGCCTGAAGCAGCGAAAGCTTCTTCACATCAACTCATTACGGTCATTGGGCATCTGCAAGAAAAGATTGTCAGCGCTGTTGGTCAGAATCCCAATTCAGAGGATTTGAAGCGGGCATCCGAGGAGATTGATTCCTTGATTTCAACTCATATCCGCCCGCTATCTCAATCGAGCTGGAGAGATGGTGAACTCACCACGATTCGGGCCGGAATCTTTGCGGTGATGAAACGAGTGCTTTCAAATCAGGTGATTCCAGTCGTGGGAGTAATTGTCTTATCCCTTCCTTTCACCTTAGTCGCGCAGACAACTCGCATTGGCTTCCTTTCCACAATCTTGGTGCAAGGAATCTGGCTCACAGTTACCTTTGGGGTTTACAAATTTGTCTATCGAAAGCTAACTCCAGCGAACACCTACGCAAGTAATCTCAGATTTTTATCTCTTATCCTTTTGGTTTCCTACCCAATCACTTTTGTAGCTCAGACAGTATTTCCGCTCTCTGATTCCTCTTCTCTTGGGCAGATGATCCAGGGTTATTTCATTAGTGCAACAAGCCAGATTGCTCTCTTTATCGTGGGCGCCCTACTCATCTCTTTATATGATGATCAAGAATTCGCATTTCAATTTCTACGCGAGGTTATTCACAAGGGTGAGCTTGAATCACTTCTGGAGAAGACTCGAAGCGGAAATGATGACGTTAACTTTGCCCAATATGTGCATGCCGAGGTGCAATCGCAATTACTGGCGTGCAAGCTACTGCTGCTCAAAGCTGCAGAATCTGATTTTGAGTTATTTCCACCTGAGATAACCCAGCAGATTGTGGATCGTATGGAAAAAATCAAGCAGCCTTATCATAGGCCGGCTGCGCGTATCCCAGCTCTACGCGTTGCTGAACTCTCGCAATCTTGGCAGGGGCTGGCTGAAATTACCTACGACCTCATCCCTGAACTGCGTGAATTGAGCGCTCACAGTGATGTAACTTCACAACTAATTGAAGAAGCGGTTGTGAACTCAATTCGACACGGAGGCGCCAAGAAGATTCACATCAGTTCAAGTCGAGCTGGCGCCACTCTAGAAGTAGTGGTTACTGATGATGGAGAAGATAAATCTATCTCTCAAGGTTCTGGACTAGGAACGATACTTTTTGAGACCTTCGCCAGTTCTTGGTCGCTCAATCGTAAAGACGATTCAACGCAGTTGGTATTTACCATTGATACATCAGCCAAGGGAAAAACCTCATGAAGAAGACTCTGGTGCAACGGATTAAAGAGAATGCCA
>CAZAET010000157.1:0-2596 GCA_964484215.1 uncultured Candidatus Planktophila sp.
CTCCATACTCTTTCGCTACCCATGAAAAGAAAACAGAATCTCCATCAACATTGTATGCCCTTAATCCATAGATACGGGTTTTTACACCTGCTTGTTCTAATTGTTCAGCAAGCATCAAAACAGGAGTGATTTTTGCCATCATCATTTCGCTATTCATATCCGCCAATCCTCCAGCGATAACAAACAAATCAATATATTGAGGTGCTCCACCTTTCTTGGGTCTTACCAAATAGATTTTCTTTGCTTTGGTAGCAAATTTCAATCTGGTTGTGTTGCCAAAAGAATCTACATAAGTTGATGGTTTTGTAGCGAACATATCAGCACTTACTTCTACCAATTTCGCATCTGGGTTGTTTTGCAACATCTCATATGTTCCTTTTTGTTGTCGTCTTACCCGATACTGTTTACCGTCCACATAGGTGTAAAAATTTTTACGATTGTTTGATAATTCCTCATTTTCCACAAAATCTCCATCTACCAGTTTGTCTAATTCTACTACATACCATTCTACCACACGATACAAACTTGGGGCTGCCAATCCAAAAGAAAAAATACCCGATGGGTCTTGGCTTGGTTTAAGCCTGTCTTTTTCCAATACCCCACCCAAATCTATTTTCTGCTTAATATCCTCAGAAACACGCTGATATTCATTGATAGCATCTTGGTTCACGTATCTGGTCAAGTTGGATATTTCAACTTGGTCTAACAACGGACGAGAGGTATCTACTTCATACCAACTTGCATTGCTTGACAAATTCTCTTCAGTATATTGGTCACTACTTGAGTTCCATGATTGCGTATTTGTTCTGTTACCATTCAAATCATAATACAGCCCTTCCTCGCCTTCTTTTATAAAGGCATCCAGACTATCCCACATCCCAAACTTGTACCGATTATCTGGTTTTGCCATAATTACAAAATTCTATCCCCGAAGGTTGCTTTAAAATTATCAACGATTCTCATCGCTTCATCTTTTTGAGTGTCGGTTGATAACTCACCCAATGGCCTGCTATTCGCTTCGGGAATTACAGTATCCATAAACTCATCATAAGGGATTTCGTTACGGATATTTCCTTGTTGAACATCGGTGAACAAACTCAAAAATGATGCAATACCATCCTGCAAGGATTTCGGTCTTGGGTTGGGGTCATTGCTCATTTCGTTAATACGATATGCCAAATAAGTATCTCTCAAATTACCCATAATACGGGCAGACACAAACGCTTCGTTATTATAGCCTAAACGGTCTACCGCTTCTCTGAATTGAATCAAGAAAGTAAACAAGAACGCCAAATTGATTTCTGGGTAGTAAGTGCCATTGACTTCTTTATCCCTCATAGTCATAACCTTCTCGTATTCCATTTCGTAATCGTAGAATACACGGTATGTGCTACCTGCAAAACGGTCTTGCAAGGAAGCATCTTGTGCAAAGTTCGCTGTGTAGTTAGGGTCTGGTCTCAACAATAATGTGTTACCTGTGGCTACCGCAAAAAAACTTTTCAATGCAATAGGCTCGTTTCTACCATTATAGATAGTTTTAGGAATCACACGGCCATTCACAACTTCATCGGGGTCTTTTACCGCTGACAAAGCATCGTTCATTACACCTGCTGTGTTTGGGTCAAGTTTGGGTAACTCGTCAATCAACAATACTGCTCCTTCATACGGTTGGTTGGTTCGGGGGTTAATCCCCAAATCAAGGTTGCCCCATGCTTGAATCAACTTACCCTCTTGATATCCATCAATGGTTTGACCACCAATAATTTCCAACGGGGCTGTAAACTGGTTACAGTTAATTGTGATTGTTTTATATCCAACTGCCTTAGCAACTTCTTTGGCAATATACGTTTTACCAGTACCAGCAGGCCCGTAAAGATACACGTTGTTCTTAGCGGCAAAATCAGACATCATCACGTAAAACAAAGCACGTTGTTTGCTCGTTTGACTTGTCGTGGTCTTTTGCTGAGTAGGGCTTTGTACATTAAGCACTGTGATTGTTGTGCTCTTTGTTTTGTCAATAAAATCTCTGACCTCTGGAGACAACTGCGACAAAGTGATTTGCATTTGACCAAATGTTTGTTCGGCAATTCTGCGAACTTCATCTTCGTCAAGCCCTGCCTCTTGTGCGAGCAAGGTTGCTAAGGCATTTAAATTAGCCATAGCACCTCCACTCGTGGTGGTAGTGCTTGCTCCTGACCCTTTCAGCGTAGTCAACTGCTTAGTTAACACTGCACGCTGTGTATCGTCCAAATTTCCTGATTTAAGTAGATTTTCAATCTGCTCTATCCGTGTTTGCTTATCCATTATATATTGTATTTAATGCTTGATTTATTTGACCAATGATTTCTGCTCTTGAACCACTGATGTTTGCCATACTGGCGATTTGTTGCAATTCTTGCTCGTTGTAAAGATTTACTCTACTCATTACCCGTCTCTTGCTATCCAAAATGTTCTGCAATTCGCCTCTGTTGATGTTCATAGAATCCTCTATCGCTTGAATAACATCACTTGGATTGGCTTGCCCAACAGGTACACCTACATTAACTGGCTCGTTGGTCGGATTACCTCCACCGCCTCCACCTTGTCCTTGACCTTG
>CAZAET010000158.1:0-2522 GCA_964484215.1 uncultured Candidatus Planktophila sp.
ACCTTCTTTATTGTGGACATCTCACGAAACTCGCCTCTCGCATCATCGTAGGGAACATAAATGCCTCTGGCTTTACCTACTGTTTTATAGCGTGCCCAAAGTCTATTGGCTACTGGTGCATTTACTGAACTTGAAAAGGTGGTAGAAAATGTACCATCGGGTTTTGAGGGCCTGAACACTTGCCCTCGTTTCAAATCTTTCATCAACATTTTAACTGCCTTGATTGGATAACGCTTGCCATCCTCATCGTAATACCCCTGCTTGAAATGCTTTAATTCTATACGACCATTGTAGTCTGTATCTGATTCATACAAGGGCTTTATCTTTTGTAATTTGATTGGTGTACTCATACACTTATTTTTTGACTACTTCTTTTTCTCCCTCGTCTATTTTCAACTTATTCTTCCTGAGTGTAGCATTGACAAAGGCTGTCTTGCCATTATACTTCAAGTGGCCTGCCAGACGATAAGCAAACCCTCTCATGTGTGATTGATGCGGTACAAATGAGCCAAACATAAAAGTGTTGACATCGGTGTAAAGTTTTTTCCACTTAGGAAATATGTGCTTCCCAGTGGCAATAAAATGACAGGTATCCTCAAAACACACTTGGCTTTCGGTTAGTTTGACTATCTTCTTAAAGCCTTGATATGTATTTTTGTCTTTGGCTGTTAAAGTCAGTTTCTTTTTTAAAGGCTCAGGACTTGTTGTTTTTGCTACTGTGGTAACTTTATTCCATCTCTTTACACCATCTTTGGTCTTGGCTATCTTCCACAAGTTACCATCATTCCCTTTCATTGTTTTCCCAACAGGAAACAATGTAGCACTGGCTGTTGGTGATGGCCTTAATGCTTTCGTTGCTGATTTGGTTGTTTTCATAATTGTAAATTTTTATGTTATAGTTGTACTCCTTGTAGACTAAACACGTTTTTGTCAACGTGGTCAGCAAATATCTTTTGTGCTTTACTTGTCAGGTGCAATCCATCATAGACTAAATCCTTGCTATAAGAATTGGAATTGGGCAGTTTTTTTCTTTCAATGGTTGTTTCCACTGGAACGATGGTTGCGTTTCTAATCAATGCAGGCACTTGTTTTTGATAATTAGCAAAACGCTTTTTGTAATCTTCAATCATCGCTTGTGTTGTACCTCTGGCAAAACCTGATGTACCCACCCCCCTGTTTACCTTCATTCCGTCATAACCGAGAACTAAATAAACTCTCTTTGCTCCCTTAGACCGTGCTAAGTCAATGGCGGCTTGTTGATTTTTGGCTACCTGCTCTACGGTTTTACCACTCCACATATCATTCAATCCACTATGGATGAATACGATTGCTGGGCTTTGAGCGTGAATAACAAAATAATCTTTTAAGGCTTTCAAATCATTTGCCGTTTGACGACCTCCAATGGCGATGTTACTCAGTCTCATATTGTATTTCTTTGCCAATAATTCACTCCAGTTACCAGCCCCAACATTGCCACTATGACCCATAACAAGCATAGTTGAATTTGTTGGATTGACTTTTGTGGTGTTTGTTGTAGTTGTACCGTATTGACGGCTTGTCGTAAAGGTTGATTTTTTAACTTCTGGCTTGTCAAATAAAGACACTAACCAATCAAAAAAATTATCTAACATATGTTTATCTTTTATTTTTTGCGACTGAGTTTCAATGCTTCTTGAACCTTCTCAGTTTTTACGCTGGCTTTATCTCCTCCCCCACCTGACTTGTGGTAGTAGGATTGATTCTTGTTTACTACTTGATACCTGCCCAAAGTTGAATATGGCACTCCGCTACTACTCCAAATCATCGCAACATCCAAAGCGGCTTTGTTCAAATTGTCCTGAGTGTCTGGAACTGCACCAGTCAGGTATTTTTTTAAATCGCTTCTCTCCATCAGCAACGCAACGGCTATCTTGTCTTGGTTGGTAGGTGAATACTTATCATTAAGTTTAAGGCCAGCCTTACTATAAATGCTTTTGAGTGTGCTTGGTATTACTTGATACAACCCTGTGGCCCACAATTGACCATTGCTACCAGAGCGTGACGCACTTTGGAACTTGATGACCTCCGCAATGGTGTACTCGCTTAGTGGCTTTGTAAGAGCCCCGTAACGCTTGCCGTACTTTCCTTCAATGTATGAGTTCAGTTTGTTTCCTGCGGTGTAATAGTTTAAATCATTATAACCTTGTGCTTCTCCCTTTAACACGACATCAAACAACAACGGATACTTCTGTGCACTCGTGTATCTGTTAGTTGGCTTAATAGGAATCAATTTCTGTACTTCTCCCTTGTAGAAAAGTTTGTAGATAAAGTATGACGAGCCTACGGCCAGTATGTAAGCGTAATTGTTCTTAAGAAAATTGATAATTGGCTTAACCATTGTAAGTTAGATTAGTTCAAATATAATGCTTTTCACATTATAGAAAATGCAGATAGGTATTGATACGATTTTATACGAATCCGTATCCAAACCAAATAAGTGCGGTTTTTACAGAAAATCTCATTCGTCAGTTTTGGCAGGAAAT
>CAZAET010000159.1:0-2514 GCA_964484215.1 uncultured Candidatus Planktophila sp.
GATTTGCTTACGGATGTGGCTGTGATTGCAGGAGAACCACGTATGCGCCATCTCTATCTTTCAGTAGATAGCGCACATGCAGAGAATGAAGTGATTGCTCGTTGGCAGAGCGCGCTCGGTTCAAAGGTGACCATGCATACGCGTCAGAGCGCAGTCACTGCAGGTCTCTTTGGTCCAAATGTCTCACTTGATGCATCAGAACGTGCCGGTGATGTAATTGCTATCGCTCAAGCCAATCTTGTTCTGCTTGATCCAGAACGAGCGGATAAAGAAGGCGCGATGATTGGCCACCATGGCGGCGATAGCGTTATTGAAAGTTCAGTGCCGTTATTGCTGCACAGCGTGAAGAGTTAGTTATCTTCCTCAGTTGGTTCTTCAGACTTTCGTCCAAACATAATTTCATCCCATGAAGGAACTTTCGCACGAGCAGTAATTCCATCTTGTGAATCAGCAGCAGATGGAGTCTCGCGAATAACAGCAAGGCGTGGTGTCTCAGCCTTTTCTTCAGGAGCGTTAAGAAGGTCTGCGATACGAACGATTTCTGGTTCTGGAGTTACTTCTTCAAGCCGTGAAGGATGTGATGGCTCTGAATAAATAATTGCTGTTGATGGTGCGCGAACTGGTGCTTCTTCATCAATCAGCCAAGCACCGTTATCGTCTGATGCATCGAGTGCGCGACGTGAGAGATCAAAGTTCCAGGTTGCGATGCCATTGCCGTCGCGGTTTGGGTAGTGAAGTTCGATATGCCATGTGCCATCAGGTTGGCGCCAGGTATTCCACGAAACTTCATCTGTGTCGACGCCACGTGCTGCAAGCTTTGCAAGAACTACTTCGCGGAATGTGAGGTCTACGCGATGAATATCTTTGCGCATAATCAGGTTACGAGCATTTTCAAGGATGTACTCACGCTCTTGCATGATGGGACCTGAGAATCGTTCGACCTTATCGACAGTTGTCTGACCTTCACGAGCAATCTGTTCAAAGCTATCGCCAGCACGAAGTCTGCGCTGAATCTCTTTTACGGAAATAGTTTCAACTGCATCAATAGCAGGAACTGAAGTCAGGCGTGGCTGGTTCACTGTTGCGCGAAGAGTGTCGCTGATACGAAGTGAATAGTTATTCCCATCGGTATCGACAAGTGAGAGATGGCTTCCATCGTCACTCTTGCCATCTAAACGAAGCTCAGTCATGGGGTGAGAATAACGGATGGGGTGGTATTTTCTCGAGAGTTAGACCCTTTAGACTTCATATATGCATGAAGATTTGCTCGAACTTGCGAAGAAAGTCGGCGCCGATGCGGCAGCCCTGCTCATGGACCGTCCGCCTGCCTTTGAGATCGAAGAGAAATCCACTGCCATCGATATCGCCACTCAGATGGATAAGAAGGCAGAAACTTTTATTGTGCAATCACTTCTTGCAGCTCGCCCCGACGATGGAATCATCGGCGAAGAGGGTGCAGAGGTCGCAAGTAAATCTGGCATCACATGGGTTATCGATCCACTCGATGGAACCGTCAATTACTTTTATGGACTTCCTGGCTGGAACGTCTCAATCGCTGCAAAAGATAAAGATGGCTCTGTAGTCGGAGTTGTCGTTGCTCCCACCATCAATTCAACATGGTGGGCTTCTCGCGGTGGTGGAGCTTTCTTCAATGGCAGCAAAATCAAGACCAATGAGCCAGTTGAATTCAATCGTGCATTTATCGGCACAGGTTTTCAATACGATGTAGCTCATCGCGGACGTCAGATTGAAAACGTTGGTCGCATGCTTCCCCTCATTCGCGATATTCGTCGCAATGGAGCCGCAGCTGTCGATATCTGTTCAGTTGCTATGGGTTCACTCGATGCCTACTTTGAAGATGGGCTGAAAGAGTGGGATTGGGCAGCAGCCTCCCTCGTTGCCACCGAGGCAGGGGCGCGCTTTGGTCTCTACGGTCAGGCTCCCTATATGACCACCTTGGCAGCAGGCCCAACCCTCTTCGCCGAACTTGAAGGCTTCCTCAACCTCCACGCGTAATTCCAGGGGGTCATTTGACCGATTTACGCTCAGAGCCCCTTCTATGGCAAGATACGCAGTCTGCACGGCGGTACCGTGCTCAATTAGCTTCCAAGTTAATTAGTAATGAACAGGAATCACCATGAATATTCTCGACGTTGTAGATGCTGCCTCACTTCGTAAGGACATCCCACAGTTCCGCGCAGGCGATGAGCTCAAGATTCACGTCCGTGTTATCGAAGGTAACAAGTCACGTCTTCAGGTATTCCAGGGAATCGTTATCGGTCGCCAGGGCGACGGAGTCCGCGAAACTTTCACAATCCGTAAGGTTTCTTACGGCGTTGGCGTAGAGCGCACATTCCCAGTTCACACACCAGTTATTGAAAAGATCGAGCTTGTCACTAAGGGCGATGTCCGTCGTGCGAAGCTCTACTACCTCCGCGATCTCCGCGGTAAGGCTGCAAAGATTCGCGAAAAGCGCGATGGCATTGTTGGCTACGGTGATGGAATTCTTTCAAC